>NZ_JBLVKW010000029.1:0-86682 GCF_048270745.1 Streptomyces sp. NPDC056231
TCCTGATGCAGGACCCGGGGCGACGGGCGTACCACCGACGGTCTGCGCCGGTCAGTGGCTGTACCTCTCGTTGCGCCGGCGCACCACGAAGACGGCGCCGGTGGTCGCGGCCACGGCCACTGCCGTGCCGCCGACCAGTTGCGCGGCATTCATCCGGCCGATGCCGCCGCCGAGATCACCCTGTACGCCGTTCGGCGCGATCGCCGTGGAGCCGGGGGTGGGGGTGGGGGCGGAGATCGCGAGACCGATCTCCGCCGTGGAGGTCGGGGATGTATTGCAAATGAACGACACCTCATACGAAGCGCCGGGTTTTGCATCCCGGTCGACCGTGGCCGAGGCGCTGCCTCCTCTGGGAATAGTGACGCTGTCGAAGATGCCCGAGCTGGCCGTTGCTGTTGTTAGGCACCCCCGTGCGGCCAGGGTGACCTGGCCGCCCGGCGCGATCACCGACGGAGCAACGGTGTATCCGGTCGCGCCCGGCGCGCCCCCCGACGTCGCGGCGTACGCGGTCGCAGCCGGAGCGGTCAGGGTGAGAGCGGCGGCACCGAGCAGGGCGACGGGTGCGACACCTATGGTGCGCATGGTGAATCCTCCAGTTCCCCGAGGAGCAACTGCGGAACGAATATCCACAAAGCGTCAAATGTGCGCCTCGATGGAGGAAACGTTAGAAGTGCTGTATATCGCTCGCGATCGGGGACCGGCGAATGGGGCACCGGTGTCCCCCGGGCGGCGCACCGACGGGACGTCAGGCCGTCAGGGCGCCGGTCAGCCCTACACGTTGGGAAAGAGGTCGAGGAACGGCGCGGCTGTGGCCGAGATGCCGCGGCCGAAGGGGGAGTCGAAGTCCCAGATCAGGAAAAGCAGGAAGGCGATGAGCACACTGAACAGCCCGGCCAGCAGGAGTTCCCGGAATGTTCGACGGATCTGCAGGGTGAAGATCAGCCCGACGGTCACCAGCGCCCCGGTGATCAGACCGAACCAGACCACGCCCGGCATCGTGGCGCCGACGCTCTGAGCGCGGGCGCTGCGCGCGTCGTCGGCCGCGGCGACCTGGTCGACCAGTGGCTGATACGCCTGTCCTTCGTGGTCGTTCCTCGGCCGGTAGTCGGTGACGTCGGCACGTACCCGGCCGAGGAGTTCGGCGCCCTTGTCGGTGAGGCTTCCGTGCTCCGTCATCGCCCTCCACTCGTCGTGGACGACGTGACCGACGTACGCGTCGACGTCGGCGCGGATCCGGGTACGCACCTCGGCGGGGTAGACGGAGGATCGGGCGTGCACCTCGTGCAAGGCCTGGGCCTCCTGGCGGACGTATTCCTGGGCTGCGCTGCGCCCCTCCCAGACGCCCGCGATGGCGAGGCCGAGCACGATGGCGTACACCACGCCGATCATCATCGTCATGTATTCGATGACGTCAGGGGTTTCGGACGGGTCGTCGTCCTCCCCGACGCGGCGATTCTTGAGGACGGCGATGGTGAGCACGACTGCGCAGGCCGCGGCCATGGCGAGGGTGAGAACGAGCCATTCCGACATGGGCTTCTCCGTAGGTCATCGGGAGCGGGGACGTAGCACGGCGACGGCGAACACTGCGGGAGCGGTGATCAGCAGGGTGAGGGTGACCAGGGAGGAACCTCGCTGAGGGGCCTTGCGCGGCGGCTTGCGGTAGGTGGGGATCGCCACCGGCTTGGGCGGGGGTGGTGTGGGGCGTACGGAGCGCGTGGGCTCCGGAGGAGGCGGTGTGGGCGCCGGTGGTGGCGTGGGCGCCGGTGCCGGTGCCGGTGGTGGTGGCGGGGGCGGGGGCGGAGGCGGCGAGGGTGAGGGCGGCGCAGGCGGGGGAGGCGGAGGCGGCGGTGGGGGTGTCGGCCGCGGGGTCGGTCCGGGCGCCGGGCCGGCCTGGCAATGACCGTCGCCCGATGTGGCGACCGCCGAGCTGCTGCCGCCGTCCCCGATCGAGGCGTACGAGCAGTTGTCGGCCACCGCGGGCACCGGGGCGGTCAGGAGCCAGCTGAGCGCGACGGCTGCGGTGAGCCGCCCGAAGAGGGATCCGTGCACGACGGGGAGCATGTTCCGGCCGGTCGGACGGCACGCGGACCACGGTCCTGATTCCCCTGATGGAGGGGACCTGGAGCGCTGAGGGTTTGCGCATCGGCAGCGACTACGGATCCGATTTCGGGGCCCAGGCGGGCAAGTCCGAGCAGGCGGGGCAGCTCGCGGTGTGGGACAGCAAGAAACTCGGCAAGGTCGTGACGGACAGCGAGGGATTCACTCTCCACCGTTTCGACAAGGACACCGCGAGCCCGCCGAAGTCGAATTGCGAGGGCGACTGCACGAAGACGTGGCCGGTCGTTCCCGCGGGCAAAGTGACGGCCGCCGCCGGTACCGATGGAGCCCTGATCGGCAAAGTCATCCGTGCGGACGGCACCCGGCAACTCACCATTGCGGGGCGGCCGATGTACCGGTACGCCAAGGACACCAAGCCCGGAGACGCAATGGTCAGGGAGTGGAGGCGCGTGGTGCGCCTCTGCGCCGGACAGCAAGAAGGCTGCGTCGAACGCCGACGGTCCGAGCGGTGGTGAGCAGGCTGATCTCTCGGGGCTTTCGGCCCGCAAGGACCCGAAACTCGGAGACATCGTCGTCGACAAGCGCGGCATGACGGTCTACCGGTTCAAGAAGGACACGGCATGGCCGATGAAGTCGGCCTGCACCGGAGCCTGTCTCTCGAAGTGGCCGGTTGTTGCCCCGTTGGCCAAGAATGGTGTGAAGGGCGTGACCACCAAGGGTTTTGTCACTTTCCATCGCGCCGACGGTCTCTGGTGCCGGGAGGGATACCAGCAGCAGGCCATCGACTGCTGGCCCCTCTATGCCTTCTCCGGTGACGGGAAGCCGGGTGACACCAACGGCCAGGGTGTCAGGGGCAGATGGTACGCGGTGTCTCCCGACGCAAAGCTCGTCGGCGTCCCGAAGTGACCCCACAACAGCCGTCCGGACACCGGCCCGTCGCCGAATGTCACCGATAGCGACGGGCCGGTTGCACATGCCACTGGTGTGTGACCAATAACGGACCGCTAATTTCCGTTTCCGCTCGCTCTCCTGGCGGTCGGTCAGTAACCTCTGGTCAACACTGACCATGAACATGGCCGGATCGCCGTGGCGACTTGTTGGAGACATCGATGGAGCGTCCTGCCTGGGCACCGCAAGGCATTGACATTTCAGTGCCGAGCGTTTCACGCATGTATGACTTCTATCTGGGCGGATCGCACAATTTCGAGGTGGACCGGGAAGCGGCCCGCAAGGCCATGGAGTTCATGCCGGGGCTCCCCAAGATCATGCAGGCCAATCGCGCCTTTATGCGCAGGGCAGTGCGCCATGCGGTGAGTGAAGGCGTGACTCAGTTCCTGGACATCGGTTCCGGTATACCTACCTTCGGCAATGTGCACGAAGTCGCCCAGGCCGCGGACCCGGAGGCGCGGGTGGCGTATGTGGACCACGACCCCGTTGCGGTCGCGCACAGCCAGGCCGTACTCGAAGGAAACGACTGCGCGGTCGTCACCAGCGCCGATCTGCGTCGCCCGCAGGAGATTCTGAAGAGTCCCGAGGTCAGCGAACTTCTCGACCTGGAACGCCCGGTGGCGCTGCTGCTCGTCGCCGTCCTCCATTTCATCGAGGACGCCGACGACCCGCAGGCGGCCGTTGCCGCCCTGAGTGAGTCACTCGCCCCTGGCAGCCTGCTCGTCATCACCCACGCCTCGTACGAGGGCATCCCGCTCACCAAGGAGGAGGCGGGGGGTGCGGTCGGTGTCTACCGGAACATCCGCAACCCGCTGATCATGCGGTCGCGCGACGAGGTCAGCCGGTTCTTCGACGGGTACGAGATGGTCGAGCCAGGGCTCGTGGCCATGCCCAACTGGCGTCCCGACACCCCCGTGGTGCAGGAGCAGGAAGACCCGTATGCCTTCTCGGGCTTCGGCGGAGTGGGACGCAAGGCGTGAGCATTCCCGCCCAAGCGTCCGAAGCACCGGACGCGGAGCCCGACGACGCCGAGGACCGGCTCCGGAGATTCGCCACCATCTGGAGCCGGGCCATCTTCCCCTCGACGGCCACTTCCATGACCCGTCCGGAGTTCGAACAGCATCTGCTGCCGCTGGCCCGCAGGTTGAGCGACATCCTGCACGCGCGCCCCTTCGACCCGGCGCCCGCCAACAAGGTGGGAGCCGCGCTCGTCGCCGCGCACTGCACGGACCCGGACGCGCTCAGCTCCACGCTCGGGGTCGTCGACTCGTACCTGGTGCTCTACTGCGGCGGCAACGGCCCGGTGGCCCTGTTGACCGAGGACAGCAGGGCCCGCTGTGCCCGGATGCAGCATGCTCTGGCGGGCGGCTTCACCCAGGCGCTGCGCGAGCGGACCCTGGCCGAACAGGAGGCCATCGCCCGCTCGGCGCTCACCGCACGCTCCAACGCCGAGCAGGCCCTGCACGCCACCGAGGCGCGGTTCCGTGCCGTCTTCAAGGACGCCGCCATCGGCATCGGGATCGCCGACCTGGAAGGCAATGTGCTGGAGGTCAACGACACGCTGACCCGGATGTTCGGCGGCCTCGAGCACCATGTCCGCAGCCACAAGGTCAACGAGTGGGTCCACCCCGAGGACTCGCCGCACGTGTGGAAGTACTACGAGGAGCTGGTACGCGGTGAACGCGAGCACTATCGCGTCGAGAAGCCGTACTACCGCAATGACGGCACCGTCCTGTGGACCAACCTCACGGTGTCGCTGCTCCGCGACCCAGAAGGCCGGCCGCAATACCAGCTGGCGCTCATGGAGGACACCACGGAGCGCAGGCTGCTGAATCTGCGGCTGCGGTACGAGGCGACCCACGACGCGCTCACCGGCCTGCCCAACCGCACGTTGTTCTTCGAACGGCTGGAGAAGGCGCTCTCCGCCGACGACGGCAGCCGCTTCGGGCTCTGTTACCTCGACCTCGACGGCTTCAAGGCGATCAACGACAGCCTGGGCCACGCGGCAGGCGACCGGCTGCTCGTCGAGGTCGCCGACCGGCTGCAGAGCTGTGCGACCGCGCCGGGCGAGATGGTGGCACGGCTCGGCGGCGACGAGTTCGTGGCCCTGACCACCGGCCCGCACACCGAGTCGGAGGTCGACGAACTGGCCTCCCGGATCCTCGGTGTGCTCGCCACGCCGATCCGGCTCGACGGCCGCGAACTGACCGTACGAGGCTCCATCGGCATCGTCGAAGGGCCGGCGGGCGAACGCAGCGCCGCCGAGGTGCTCCGCAGCGCCGACATCACGATGTACCGGGCCAAGTCGGCAGGCGGCAGCCGCTTCGAAATCGCCGACGCCGAGGCGGACGCCCGCGCCATCACCAGGCACGGGCTGACCACCGCGTTGCCCGCCGCCCTGGAGCGCGGCGAGTTCTTCATCGAGTACCAGCCGCTCGTGCACCTCGGTGACGGCACGGTCCACGGCGCCGAGGCCCTGGTGCGCTGGTGCCATCCGCAGCACGGGGTGCTCGGGCCGGACCGATTCATTCCGCTCGCCGAGCACACCGGGCTGATCGTGCCGCTCGGGCGGTGGGTGCTGGAGGAGTCCGTCCGGCAGGCCAACTTCTGGCAGGAGCGGCACAGCGACGGCGGTCCGCTGCGGATCAACGTCAACCTCTCGCCGACCCAGCTGCACCATCCGCGGCTGGTCACCGAGATCGTGGACGTGCTGGAAACCTCGGGTCTCGAGCCGGGCGCGCTGTGCCTGGAGGTCACCGAGTCCGCGGTCATCGGAGCCGACGACGACCTGCTCAAGCCGCTGCGGCAACTGGCCGAGATGGGTGTTGACATAGCGCTCGACGACTTCGGTACGGGCTACTCGAACCTGGCCAATCTGCGTCGGCTGCCGGTGAGCGTGCTGAAGCTGGACCGTTCCTTCACCCAGGGCATGCAGCAGCATCCGGCCGACCCGGTCGACCTGAAGATCGTCGAGGGGATCGTCTCGCTGGCGCACAGCCTGGACCTGGCGGTCACGGTGGAGGGTGTCGAGACAGGGGCGCAGGCGGAGCAGCTCCGGAAGCTCGGCTGCGACACGGCCCAGGGGTGGTACTACGCGCGGCCCGGGGCACCTGACCGGATCCATTCCTTGCTGCTGGCCGACGCGGTCTGAGCGGGTAGGCCCGGCACAGGTTCCGTCCTCAGCTTCCGGACGGGTTCGATCTCCCGAGCCCGTCCGGCCGACTGGCCAGCAGTACCCGCTGGAGCTCGCGCGCCGCCCGCGGAGGTGCCACGTCACTGCGGTGCGCCAGCGCGATCGTGCGCCGCAGCCCCGGCGGGGCCAGCTGTGTCGTCCGCAGGCCGTGCCCCGTCCGGATCGCCACCATGCTGGGCACCACGGCCACGCCCAGTCCCGCCCGTACGAAACCGAGCACCGCGTCCATCTCGCCGCCCTCCACCGTGAACGACGGCTCGAAGCCCTCCGCGCGGCACGCGGCCACGGTCAGCTCCCGCAGGTCGTAGCCGTGCCGGAACATCACCAGCGGCTCGCCCTGCAGATCCGCGATCCGCACGCTCGCGCCCTTCCCCGGTCGTGGAGCCTCCGCCGACGACACCACCACCAGGTCCTCCTGGAGCAGCTCCACCGTGGTCAGCGCAGGCGACGCGGCCGGCAGCGGCAGGACCACCAGCGCGAGATCGAGCGCCCCCCGCGCCAGCTCCCGTACGAGGTCGTGCGAGCCACCCTCCTCCAACAGCAGCTGGATTCCCGGGTGTTGGTCGTGGAACGTGCGCAGTACGTCGGGCAGCAGCCCTGTGCACAGGCTCGGCGTCGCTCCGAGCCTGACCCTGCCCCGGCGCAGCTGGGCCAGCTCCTGCACCTCGTGCCGGGCGGTATCGGCATCCGCCAGGATCCGGCGGGCCAGCGGCAGCAGGGCCTCGCCCGCGTCGGTCAGGGTGATGTTGCCGCGGGCCCGGCTGAACAGCTCTGCCCCCAGCTCCTTCTCCAGCGCCCTGATCTGCTGGGAGAGCGAGGGCTGCGAAACATGCACCTCCTCCGCGGCACGGGTGAAGTGCCGTGTCTCGGCGACGGCCACGAAGTACATGAGCTGCTGAAACTGCATACACCCAGCCTAGCCCGCACCATAGCCAGAGGCTATGGACATGAGCCACACCATGTCTTGGACCGATGAGCCCTGCGGTCGTAGCGTCGTGCCCATGGCACTGGCAACACGGACGGACCGACGACCGTCCATGACGCGTACGCTCTGGGACTCGTCCGTCGGCAAGAAGACGGTCATGGCCGTGAGCGGCCTGATCATGCTCGGCTACCTGGTCGTCCACATGATCGGCAACCTGAAGATCTTCTTCGGGCCGGGGGAGTTCAACCACTACGCCCACTGGCTGCGGGTCGTGGGGGAGCCATTCCTGCACTACGAGTGGGCCCTGTGGATCATCCGTGTGGTGCTCGTCGTCGCAGTCGTGGCCCACGCCACCTCCGCGTACCAGCTGAGCCGCCGGGACATCAGGGCGCGCCCCAGCAAGTACGTCCACAAGAAGCCCCGCGCGAGCTACGCCACCCGCACCATGCGGTGGGGCGGGATCATCCTCGCCCTGTTCATCGTCTGGCACGTCCTCGATCTGACCACCGGCACCGTCCACGCCGGCGGCTTCCAGTCCGGGCACCCGTATCAGAACGTCGTCGACACCTTCTCCACCTGGTACGGCAACGTCATCTACATCGTCGCCATGCTCGCCCTCGGACTCCACGTCCAGCACGGGTTCTGGAGCGCCGCCCAGACCCTCGGCGCGGGCAGGGCGAGCCGCGACCGTGTTCTCAAGACCATCGCCAACGTCCTCGCACTGGTGCTGACGATGGGCTTCATCTCCGTACCCGTCGCCGTCATGACCGGAGTCGTGAGCTGACATGACCGACTACTCGCACTACGAGACCGGCGCACCCGTCGTCGACACCAAGGCCCCCGAGGGCCCGGTCGCCGAACGCTGGGACACCCGCCGCTTCGAGGCCAAGCTCGTCAACCCGGCCAACCGACGCAAGCACACCGTCATCGTCGTCGGCACCGGTCTGGCCGGCGGATCGGCCGGGGCCACGCTGGCCGAACAGGGCTACCACGTCGTCCAGTTCTGCTTCCAGGACTCGCCCCGCCGCGCCCACTCCGTCGCCGCCCAGGGCGGCATCAACGCCGCGAAGAACTACCGCAACGACGGCGACTCGATCCACCGGCTCTTCTACGACACCGTCAAGGGCGGCGACTTCCGCGCCCGCGAGTCCAATGTTCACCGGCTCGCCCAGATCTCCGTCGAGATCATCGACCAGTGCGTCGCGCAGGGCGTCCCGTTCGCCCGCGAGTACGGCGGCCTCCTCGACAACCGCTCCTTCGGCGGTGTCCAGGTCTCCCGCACGTTCTACGCCCGCGGCCAGACCGGGCAGCAGCTGCTCCTCGGCGCCTACCAGGCACTGTCCCGGCAGATCGCCGCGGGCAACGTCGAGCTGCACGCCCGTACCGAGATGCTCGACCTGATCATCGTCGACGGCAAGGCCCGCGGCATCGTCGCGCGTGACCTTGTCACCGGGAAGATCGACACGTACTTCGCCGACGCGATCGTCCTGGCCAGCGGCGGCTACGGCAACGTCTTCTACCTGTCGACGAACGCCATGAACTCCAACGCCACCGCCGTCTGGCGCGCCCACCGGCGCGGAGCGTACTTCGCCAACCCGTGCTTCACCCAGATCCACCCCACCTGTATCCCGCGTACCGGCGACCACCAGTCCAAGCTGACGTTGATGAGCGAGTCGCTGCGCAACGACGGCCGGATCTGGGTGCCCAGGGCGAAGGGCGACACCCGCCCCGCCAACGAGATCCCCGAGGAGGAGCGCGACTACTACCTGGAGCGCATCTACCCGGCCTTCGGCAACCTCGTGCCCCGCGACATCGCCTCGCGCGCCGCGAAGAACGTCTGCGACGAGGGCCGCGGCGTCGGCCCCGGCGGACAGGGTGTCTACCTCGACTTCGCCGAGGCCATCCAGCGCATGGGCAGGGCGAAGGTCGAGGAGAAGTACGGCAACCTCTTCGACATGTATGCGCGGATCACCGCGGAGAACCCGTACGAGACCCCGATGCGCATCTACCCAGCCGTGCACTACACGATGGGCGGACTCTGGGTCGACTACGATCTCCAGACCACGATCCCCGGCCTGTTCGCGATCGGCGAGGCCAACTTCTCCGACCACGGGGCCAACCGGCTCGGCGCCTCGGCACTGATGCAGGGTCTCGCCGACGGCTACTTCGTCCTCCCGTCGACCATCAACGACTACCTGGCCCGCAACCCGCACCACGGCGAGGTCGACACCTCGCACCCCGCCGTGGAAGAAGCCGTCGCCGAGACCGAGGACCGGCTGAACCTGCTGCTCGCCGTCGACGGCGACCGCACCCCCGACTCCTTCCACCGCGAAATCGGCGAACTGATGTGGGAGTACTGCGGGATGGCCCGCACCGAGGAGGGCCTGCGCAAGGCGCTCGACCGGATCCCGCGAATCCGCGAGGAATTCTGGCGGCGTATCAAGGTTCCCGGCACCGGCGAGGAGTTCAACCAGTCGCTGGAGAAGGCCAACCGGATCGTCGACTATCTGGAGCTCGCCGAGCTCATGTGCCTCGACGCCCTGCACCGCGCCGAGTCCTGCGGAGGCCACTTCCGCGAGGAGTCGCAGACCCCGGACGGTGAAGCCGCCCGCCGGGACGAGGAGTTCTCGTACGCCGCGGCCTGGGAGTTCACGGCCACCGGCGACGCCCCCGTCCTGCACAAGGAAGACCTCGTCTTCGAGTACGTCCACCCCACTCAGCGGAGCTACGCATGAAGCTCACCCTGCGCGTCTGGCGCCAGAAGAACGCCGACGCCCCCGGCGCCATGTCCACCTACCAGGTGGACGGCATCTCGCAGGACATGTCGTTCCTGGAGATGCTCGACACCCTCAACGAGGAGCTCATTCTCGCCGGCGACGACCCTGTCGCCTTCGACCACGACTGCCGCGAAGGCATCTGCGGCGCGTGCAGCCTCGTCATCAACGGCGACGCGCACGGCCCGGAGCGCACCACCACCTGTCAGCTCCACATGCGGTCCTTCGAGGACGGCGACACGATCGACATCGAACCGTGGCGCGCCTCGGCGTTCCCGGTCGTCAAGGACCTGGTCGTGGACCGGTCCGCCTTCGACCGGATCATCCAGGCGGGCGGCTACATCTCCGCCCCGACCGGCACCGCACCCGACGCCCACGCCACCCCCGTGCCCAAGCCGGACGCCGATTTCGCGTTCGAGCACGCCGAGTGCATCGGCTGCGGCGCCTGCGTGGCGGCCTGCCCCAACGGCTCGGCGATGCTCTTCACCTCGGCGAAGATCAACCACCTCAACGTCCTGCCGCAGGGTGCCCCCGAGCGCGAGACGCGGGTGCTCGACATGGTCGAGCAGATGGACAGTGAGGGGTTCGGTGGCTGCACGCTCACCGGGGAGTGTGCCACGGCCTGCCCGAAGGGCATTCCGCTGCCGTCGATCTCGGCGATGAACAAGGAGTGGCTGCGGGCGACCCGGAAGCTCCTCTAAGACCGACCGGCAGTTGGGGGGTGGGAGACGGAGTGACCCGTCGTGATTGTCCGGCAGGCCGACCTGAGAGCGGCCGTCAGGTACGCCGCGGTCCGGCTGTCCGCCGCACCCGCCACCTCTGCGGGCGTCCCCACCGCGACGATCCGGCCACCCTGGTCGCCGCCTCCGGGGCCGAGGTCGATCACCCAGTCGGCACCCGCGACCACGGCCATGTCGTGCTCCACGACCACCACCGTGCTGCCCGCATCGACCAGCCCGTGCAACTGCCGCATCAGCACCTCGACATCGGCCGGATGCAGCCCTGTTGTCGGTTCGTCGAGCAGATACAAGGTGTGGCCGCGACGGGTGCGCTGCAGCTCGGTGGCGAGCTTGATCCGCTGGGCCTCACCGCCGGACAGCTCCGTCGCCGGCTGCCCCAGCCGCAGATAGCCGAGCCCCACATCGAGCAGTGTCCGCAGACTGCGCTCGACGGCGGGTGTCCCGGCGAAGAAGCCGGCCGCCGACTCGACCGTCAGATCCAGCACCTGCGCGATGTTCAGCCCGCGCAGGGTGATCTCCAGCGTCTGCGGGTTGTACCGCGCACCGTGGCAGTCCGGGCAGGGCGCGTACGTGCTCGGCAGGAAGAGCAGCTCGACGGAGACGAACCCCTCGCCCTGACAGGTCTCGCACCGCCCGCCCGCCACATTGAACGAGAACCGCCCCGCCCGGTAGCCGCGTTCGCGCGCCGTCTCGGTCTCGGTGAACAATTTCCGCACGACATCGAAGAGCCCGGTGTACGTGGCCAGATTGGAGCGCGGGGTACGGCCGATCGGCTTCTGGTCGACCTGGACGAGACGGTCCACCGCCTCCAGCCCTCGCGCCGACGCGCAGCCGGCCGCGGGCCGCTCGACGGGAAGGTCGGCGGTGGCCGACGACTGTCGGTCGGCGAGGGCCCCGGCGAGTACCTGACCGACCAGAGTCGACTTGCCGGAGCCGGAGACCCCGGTGACCGCGGTGAACACCCCGAGCGGGAACGCGGCGTCCACCCCGCGCACATTGTGTTGGTCGACACCGATCAGCTTCAGCCACCCGGAGGGCGTACGCGGCTCCCGGGCAGGAGCCGGACCCCCGTCGAAAAGGAACCGCCGCGTCGCCGACTCCACGACGTCCGCGAGCCCGGCCGGGGGACCGCTGTGGAGCACCCGCCCCCCGTGCTCACCGGCCAGCGGCCCCACGTCGACCAGCCAGTCCGCCTGTCGCACCACATCCATCTGGTGCTCCACGACGAAGACCGAGTTCCCGGCCTCCTTCAGCCGGCCGAGGACCGCGAGCAACGACGCGGTGTCCGCCGGGTGCAGACCGGCCGACGGCTCGTCCAGCACATAGACGACCCCGAACAGCCCCGAGCGCAGCTGGGTGGCGAGCCGCAGCCGCTGCAGCTCGCCGGAGGACAGCGTCGGAGCCGTGCGGTCGAGACTGAGATAGCCGAGCCCCAGCTCGGTCACCGTCCCGATCCGGGCCAGCAGATCCGTCGTCAGCAGCCGCGCGGTGTCATCGCCGCCCGCAGCCGACAGCACGTCGGCGAGGCGCGCGAGGGGCAGCGAGGCCAGCTCGGCGATCGTACGGCCGGCAAAGGTGACGGCCATCGCCTCCGGACGCAGCCGGGTGCCGCCACAGACCGGACAGGGGGCGCTGGTCAGGAAGCGCTCGGCCTTGGCCCGCAGGGTGCGGCTCTTGGAGTCGGCGAAGGTGTGCATCACATAGCGCCGTGCACTCATGTACGTGCCCTGGTACGGGCGCTGGATCCGGCCGGCTTCCCGCACCGGGTGCACCGTCACCACCGGCTGATCGTCGGTGAAGAGGATCCACTCCCGGTCCTGCGCGTCCAGCTCTCGCCACGGCCGGTCGATGTCGTACCCCAGTGTGTCCAGCACGTCGCGAAGGTTCTTGCCCTGCCAGGCGCCCGGCCAGGCGGCGATCGCGCCGTCCCGGATCGACAGCGACGGGTCCGGGACGAGAAGCTCCTCGGTGGTGCGGTGGATACGCCCCAGACCGTGGCACTCGGGGCAGGCGCCGGCAGCGGTGTTCGGCGAGAACGCGTCGGAGTCCAGCCGCTCGGCCCCCGCCGGGTACTCCCCAACGCGCGAGAACAGCATCCGCAGCGAGTTGGACAGCGTGGTGACCGTACCGACCGAGGATCGGGCACCGGGCGCCGAGCGCCGCTGCTCCAGCGAGACGGCGGGCGGCAGACCGGTGATCTCGCCGACCTTCGGCGCGCCGACCTGGTGGATGAGCCGCCGGGCGTACGGGGCGACGGACTCGAAATAGCGGCGCTGGGCCTCGGCGTAGATCGTTCCGAAGGCCAGGGAGGATTTCCCGGAGCCCGAGACGCCCGTGAAGACGGTGAGGGTGTCGCGCGGGATGTCGACGTGGACGTCCTGCAGATTGTGCTCGCGGGCGCCGCGCACTCGGACGTACGGATCGTGGGGGGTGGGCATGCGCGCGGAACTCCGTACGGATGGGGGCAGGGCCGACAGCTAGGGACAAACAGTGAGATTCTAGGCGTCGACGGTGCCTGGACCCGCAGCGCTGACACCGGTATTCCCCTCCATACCCCCCAGGTCAGGGAGGGGAACACCGGCTTCGCTCGCTAGCGGCCGTTGCGCAGTGCCCGCTTGATGGGGCCGGGGATCACCCGGCGGGCGCGCTGGTACGGCCGTCGCTCGGGGCTCGCACTGTCGCGCTGGGCGGGTATCCTGCTGGCCTTCGCGAGGCGCCGTTCCAGCAGGGTGTTCTGGTCGGCGAGTCCGGTCAGTTGCGACTGGAGCCAGTTGAGGCGGGTGCTCATCTCGAGGACGCCGCTGCCGGTCCAGGGACGGACGCCCGCGGGGAAGGCCAGTTCGCTCATGCGGGACTCGAAGGCCGCGCCCCCGTCGCCGTGGGTGAAGGTGTTCTCCAGGCCGTTCTTGTCCAGGAAGTTCATGAACCGGTCGAACCGCTCGTTGTGGCCGCGCATCAGAGGTCCGAAGTCCGCCTCGGCGTACAGCTCCGCGGGATCCACGTTCTCGGGCACCTTGGCGAGCATCCGGTGCGGAATGTCGAAGTAGCGGCACAGCTCCAGCGTCCGGGAGTCGCTGCAGAGCACCGTCGCCGGCGTTCCGGCGAGCAGCGCCGCGATGTTGCCGTGGATCCGGGAGCCGAACGAGAAGTCGAAGCCCCGCAGGTCGTCCACCCACGTCTTGGGGTCGATATAGACCCTGACCTTGCCCTCCATGTACATCGGGTGGTCGGGGTGGGTGGGGATGTCCGTGATGGCGGCGTTCGCGTGGCTCAGGTCACGCCAGTGCAGCTGACGGGCATCGGACAGGTTCTGCCCGATGAAGCGCAGATGGGGATAGCGCGCATGGGTGTGATCGATGATCCGCCCGAGCTTGTACTTCTTGACGGCGTCGTGCGATCCGTTGATCGCGATCCGCGACTCCGGTCCCAGCGGTCGGGCGTTCTCACGTATGAAGAGGTCGCGGCCGCCCATGAACATCGACGGGCAGCCGATGACCTCCACGTCGCGGAAGCCCATGTCTCGCAGGTAGCGCTCGGTGAACTCCCCGCGCACTCCGATGGAAGCGCTGTGGTCCAGCACCGCGGAGACGAACGCGCGCACCGTGGGCGCCATGGGCCGCAGCCGGTCCGCGGAGTAGTTGGTGCTGGACTGCGCGCCGACGCCCGGCACGATGACCGGGATCTTCAGCTTCGAGATGAGCTGGGTCAGCCGCTTGAGCTGAGGCTCGAAGGACGGCCGGAAGGCATTGGCGAGCGGGATGACGAAAGCGTCGTACTCCTCGTTGATCCGCTCGGCGGCGGCGACCCTGGTCCGGATGCCGTTGGAGACCACCTCGGTCCGCGGCGTCTCAAGGATCTTGTGTGCGGCATCACTGAAGATCAGATTGCCCGAGTTTGTCGCGAACACATCCTCATGGAGGGCGCGCTCAACAGGAACGACGTCGTACGGGCTCTTCCCTGAGCGCAGGAGTATTCGCTTCACATCGGTCACATTACATGCCACAAATTAAGGTTAGCTTTGCGAAGGTTTTGGATTCTACTTGGATCGGCACAACCTTTTGGACGAACGCGGAACGTGATCGTGCGGCTACTCGCGTGCCCGCACGGATCGGCTCGGACGAACCCGAGCCTGCCCTTCCCGCGTGTCGTCGAAGGTGTCCGAATCGGCCTGTATGGCGCCCTCTTGAGGGCGCCCGTCCCCAGCCCTGCCCTTCTCCTGCGCAGAGGCGCGCCGATCGGGGGAGGCGGACCGCACCACGAAGCCGATGCGCAGGGGCGGGAGACCCGACCTCTCGATTCGCCGTGGTTCTGAACCTGTCTCGGGCCGCAGAGGCGTGCGGTGCCTACTGGCGTATCCGGCGAGGTGGCGGCGAAAGTGGGTGCATGACATGGAGAGCACCGCCGGTCGAGCGCACCGCACAGCTGGGCAGTCTGGGCACCGTACCTGAGCGTCAGATGCTGGAGGGCTGGCTGAGCCGGCACCGGGAGACGTTGCTGGCCAAGTGCGCCGGGCTCGATCCGGCCCAATTGGCGCGGACGACCGTGAAGCCGTCGAACCTCACCCTCCTCGGCCTGGTCCGCCACATGGCGGAGGTGGAGCGCTGGTGGTTCCGGCGAAGCTTCGCAGGTGAGGCCATCGGTGATGTCTTCACCGGCCCGTCGGACGGCGACGAGGGGCTCGACGGAGTTCACGCGGCCGACGCGGAGCGGGACTTCGGATTGTTCCAGGCCGAGGTCAAAGCGTGTGACGCCGCGGCGGCCGGGCACGACCTCGACGAGACGTTCATGTCCTCTCGCGGACATCCCCTCAGCTTGCGCTGGGTCTACGTGATGCTGATCCAGGAATATGCCCGTCACAACGGCCACGCCGACTTCCTGCGGGAGCGGATCGACGGGGCAACAGGCGACTGAGCTTGGGCCGTTGACCGGTTCGTCGTGGTGGGGTTCCCGCTGCTGCGGGTGCGGCGGCCAACGGCGCCCCTGGACTCGCATGACGCCGGGTCGTTGTGCCGGTGGGAGGCGCCCGTAGCTGTCGTCGTGCGCCCGTCAGGGGTGACGGGACTTCTAGGCTGGGCGCGTGACGCATGAAACCCGGCCTCTGGCTGTATTCGACCTGGACGGCACGCTCGCGGACAGCGGGCATCGGCAGCACTTCCTTGAGGGGGTCCGGCGCGACTGGGGCGGCTTTTTCGCCGCGGCTGTGGACGATCCGCCGCTCGACGAGGGCGTACGGCTGGTGCTGAGCAGCGCAGAGGAGTGCGAGATCAGGTATCTCACCGGACGGCCGGAGCGCTGCCGTCGGGACACCGTGACGTGGCTGGCCGCGCAGGGCCTGCCCGAAGGGCGCATGTACATGCGTCGCAATGACGACCGTCGCCCGGCTCGCCATACCAAGCTGGAGATCCTGAAGCGGCTGGGCCGGGAGCGTCAGGTGCGGATGCTGGTCGATGACGACGAGCTGGTCTGCGACGCGGCTGAGCGGGCCGGTTTCACCGTGGTGCGAGCTCGCTGGGCAGTGGCCTCGCCCGTGTTGAAGGACGCTCAGGGGCGTACGGGGCGTACCTGACCGCGGCGTACCGGGTCAGGTGATCTCGTCGAGCCGGAAGCCGACTTTCAGGCCGACCTGGTAGTGCTCGATCCGGCCGTCCACGATCTGCCCACGCACCTGGGTGATCTCGAACCAGTCGAGATTGTGCAACGTTTCCGCCGCCCTTGCGATGCCCCGGCGGATGGCGTCGTCGACGCCCTCGTGGGAGGTTCCTACGATTTCGGTGACCCGATACGTGTTGTTGGACATCATGTGTCCCCTTTCGTCCATACCACGGTGCCCCACTCGGCGCGGGTGCGCGAGAGGTCGACGTGGGGAACGCGGCACGAACAACCCTTGACCAAATGATTGGTCCATACCAAAATCCAGCCACGCCCGTGCGAGCGCCGCCCGCAGTCCCCCACACCGGGTCCTGATTCCGTCGTGCCGTTTCGCAGAAGGTGACCCAGTGAAGAACCGCGTACTCGTAGGAGCCGTCACGCTCGTTTCCACCGTCGCACTGGGCGGCTGCGGCTACCTCTCGGGCTTGGGTGGCCCCGACGACAGGACGGTGACGATCTGGCTGATGAAGGACAGTGTTTCCGCAGATTTCCTGGACCGTTTCAAGAAGTCGTATGAAGAGGAACACCCTTCCATCCAGCTGGAGTTCAAGATTCAGAGCTGGAGCGGAATCGGCCCCAAGGTGTCGGCGGCGCTGAAGGGCGACGACACCCCGGATGTCATTGAGGTCGGAAACACCCAGGTCGCCCAGTACGCGGAGAGCGGCGCGCTGCGCGATCTGACTCTCGAGTCGATGCGCGATCTCGGCAGCGAGGAATGGCTGCCCGGCCTCGCCGATCCCGGCAGCATCGACGGTTCCCAGTTCGGGATTCCCTGGTACGCGGCCAACCGTGTGGTGATCTACAACAAGGACCTCTTCGAGCAGGCAGGTATCAAGAGCCCGCCGAAGACCCGGAACGAGTGGATCGAGGACAGCCGGCTGCTCAACCGGAACGGCAATCAGGGCATCTATCTCGCGGGCCAGAACTGGTACGTGCTCGCGGGATTCATCTGGGACGAGGGTGGCGATCTGGCTGACGAGAAGGGCGGCCAATGGGAGGGGGCCCTCGACACGCCGGCCGCGATCAGAGGCATGGACTTCTACAAGGAGATCCAGTCGTTCGGCGACGGTCCGAAGGACGCCGACGAAGAGCATCCTCCGCAGACCGATGTATTCGCCAAGGGCGATGTCGCGCAGATCATTTCCGTACCGGGCAGCGCCCAGCTCATCGAGCAGAAGAATCCCGAACTCAAGGGAAAGCTGGGCTACTTCCCGATACCGGGCAAAACCGCGAAGAATCCCGGGTCCGTTTTTATCGGCGGTTCCGATCTGATCGTTCCGGAGAAGGCGGACAACGGTAGCGCCGGTCTCGAGGTGATCAAGGCGCTGGCCGGTGCGACGTGGCAGGCGGACCTTGCCAGAACCATGAGCTATGTGCCGAACAAGGCGAACCTCGCACATGCCATCGAGGGCCAGGAGGGGACCGCCGCGATGGCCAAGGGCGCCCGGCGGGGTCGCGCGACCCCCAACTCACCGCAGTGGGCGGCGGTCGAGGCCGAGAACCCGATCAAGCCATATATGTCGGCCGTTCTGCGCGGCGGTGACCCACTGGCCGAGGCGAAGTCCGCTTCGGAACGGATCACCGCCCGGCTCGCGGGCAGCTGACCGGTCCGGGCCGCCGGACGGCCCACCGGGTCCGCCCGGTCCACCGCCCGAAACCTCGGGATTCAGCCGTCGCACATCCAGGCTCTCCACAGTGGTCATGTCGAATCCAGCCGGTCACGGAAGAAGTAAGGGGCCGGGCCGTCGCAGCAGTGCGGCAGCCCGACAGCCGCCCTTGCCGATCCGTCCCCGGAGACCGTCATGAACGCGCTGCCCCTCTCTCCGCTCGTCGCCGGCCCTCTCACCTCCCCCTCCTTCGTGCCGGAGCAGCCCGTCCCGGCACGGTCCGAAGCTCCCGCGCCGCCGCTCTACCGCGTCTCCCTCGCCGTCACCCAGGACGAGGTGCGGGCCGCCCAGCGGCTGCGCCACCAGGTCTTCGCCGGTGAGCTCGGCGCCCGGCTGGACGGGCCGGAACCCGGTCTGGACAGCGACGCCTTCGACGCGTACTGCGATCACCTGCTGGTACGGGAGCTCGCGACCGGCGAGGTCATCGCCACCTACCGCCTCCTGCCGCCCGACCGGGCCCGTGTCGCCGGACGTCTCTATGCGGAGAGCGAATTCGATCTCGGCCGACTCGGACCGATCCGCGACGACATGATCGAGGTGGGTCGCTCCTGCGTCCACCCGGCCCACCGGGACGGCGCCGTCATCGCCCTGATCTGGGCAGGGCTCGCCCGCTACATGGAGCGCAGTGGGCGCAACTGGCTGGCCGGCTGCTGCTCGATACCCCTGGCCGACGGCGGCGTGCTGGCCGCAAACTCCTGGGACACCGTACGGGCGAAGTACCTGGCCCCCGAGGAGTACTGGGTCACCCCGCACCGCCTCTGGCAGCCCAGCGCCACCACCCGTCCCGGCGGAGCCGCCGGGACCCGCGCGCGCACCGGACTCGCCACCCTCCCGCCGCTGCTCCGTGGCTACCTCCGGCTCGGTGCCTGGGTCTGCGGGGCGCCCGCACACGACCCCGACTTCAACGTCGCCGACCTCTACGTCCTGCTGTCGCTGCGCCGCACCGACCCGCGCTACCTGCGCCACTTCCTGTCTCTCGCCCCGCTGACATGAGCGCCTGGCTGCCCACCGCGCCCTGCACGCCGCATGCCTGCGCCGGTCACGACGGCCCGGTGCGCGGCGCCCTCCTGGCCACAGCCCTGCTGCTCACCGGGTGCACCCTCGTCCTCGTCGGCGCGGTGTGCGCCGCTCCCGTGCTGCTCCTCGGCGCGCGGCAGCGCGACCGGCTGATCCGGTGGTGGGCGTACGCGGTCGTGCGGGCGTTCGGAGTACGGATTCAGGTGACCGGCGACCCTGCGACGACGGCCGCGGATCGCGCCGGTGGTCCCGGTGCGCTGGTCGTCGCCAACCACATCTCATGGCTGGACATCCCGCTCGTCGCCGCTGTGTTCCCGGGCCGGATGCTCGCCAAGAGCGAGATCCGGCGCTGGCCGGTTCTCGGCCCGCTCGCCGCGCTCGGCGGCACCCTGTTCGTCGAGCGCGACAGACTGCGGGCACTGCCCACGACCGTGCGCACCATCGCAGGGGCGCTGCGCTGCGGGTCACGGGTGGTGGTCTTCCCCGAAGGCAGCACCTGGTGCGGGCGCGGATCCGGTGGACGGTTCCGGCCCGCTGTGTTCCAGGCGGCGATCGACGCGGACGCCGAGGTCCGTCCGGTACGCATCACCTACCGCACCGCGCGGACGGACGGGCGGGTGGCCGGCGCCGCAGCGTTCGTCGGTGACGATCCGCTCACCGCCTCGCTGTGGCGGGTGGTCACGGCGGCCGGGCTGACCGCCGAGATCCGCGTCCTGCCGCCGATCCCCGCCGGCACCCGTCCCGGCCGCCGTGCTCTTGCCCGTACCGCTCAGACCGCCGTGGCCAGCGACACCGCGAACCGGTCCGCGGAGTCCGTCCACCACTGAGTCAACATGAGTCCGGCCGAGGCGAGTTCGCTCCGGATCCCCTCCTTGCGGAACTTCGCCGAGATCTCCGTACGCAGCTCCTCACCTGCTGTGAACGGCACCACCAGATCCAATTCCGGGATCTTCACCGTGAGCGTCCTGCGAGCCCGCAGACGCATCTCGATCCACTCCCGCTCCGGGTCCCACAGCGCGACATGGTCGAAGTCGGCCAGGTCGAAGTCGGCCCCCAACTCCCGGTCGACGACCGTCAGTACGTTCTTGTTGAACGCCGCGGTCACCCCGGCCGCGTCGTCGTACGCCGCGACGAGCGTCTCCTCGTCCTTCACCAGATCGGTGCCGAGCAGCAGCGAGTCGCCGGGCGAGAGAAGCGACCGTACCGACTTCAGGAACACCACCCGCTCGTCCGGCAGCAGATTGCCGATCGTGCCGCCCAGGAACGCGACGAGCCGCGGGCCCGGTGTGTCCGGCAGGGTGAGCTCATCGGTGAAGTCGGCGATCAGCGCATGGATCGACAGGTCCGGCCGCGACGCGAGCAGGGTCTCGGCCGCGCCGCGCAGCGCGCTCTCGCTCACGTCGACCGGCACATAGCTGTGCAGCGCGGGCAGCGCGTCCAGCAGATGCCGGGTCTTCTCCGACGAGCCGGAACCCAGTTCGACCAGGGTCTGTGCCCCGGACGCCGCGGCGATCCCGGGCGCGCGGGCGACCAGGATCTCCCGCTCGGCGCGGGTCGGGTAGTACTCGGGCAGCCGGGTGATCTCCTCGAACAGCTCACTGCCGTGTGCGTCGTAGAACCACTTGGGCGGCAGGGTCTTCGGGTGCCGGGTCAGGCCGTGCAGCACATCGGCGCGCAGCGCCGCGTCCGTCGCGTCCGCCGGCAGGGTACGGGTCAGCTGAATGGGACTCACTCGGTTGGCTCCTTGAGCGGGGTGAGCAGAACGTCGGTGCAGGTCGCGACGAGCAGGGTGCGGTCGGGGACCGTGCACCAGTGCGGATCGTCGTCGTACGGCTCCGAGGCCACGACCGCGCTGCGGCCCGGCTCGGTGAGGTACCAGAGGGTGTCTCCCCAGGCCGTCGCCACGATGGTGGTGCCGTCGGTGAGCAGCAGGTTCAGCCGCGAACCGGGCGCCGCCGCCGCGATCTCGCCCACGGTGTCCGCGACGGCCTGCGGTATGTCGTCCCCCTGGGCGATCCGGTGCTGCACGAGTGCCCAGACCAGGGCGGAGTCGCAGCGGGCGGTGAGGGTGAGGAGTTCGGCCGGGGGCAGCGTGGCGGCGAGCGGTGCCAGCGATCCGGGCCAGCCCTTCACCGCACCGTTGTGGCTGAACAGCAGCCGGCCCGAGGCGAACGGTGCGGCTGCCGCCTCGCCGTCCGCCCCCGGCTCGGTGGCGTCGCGTACGGCGGCCAGCAGTGCCGTGCTCCGCACCACCCTGGCCAGATCGGCGAAGGACAGGTCGGCCCAGATGGGCCCCTGGCGCCGGTAGCGACCGGGCACGGGGTCGCTGTCCGCGTACCAGCCCACCCCGAAACCGTCCGCGTTGACGGTCCCGTACTTCTGCTGCCGGGGCTGCCAGGACTGCCGGACCAACGCGTGGGACGGCTGCGTCAGCACCGAGCCGAGCGCAACCTGTGGCCCGACATAAGCAATATGACGGCACATCAGAGATCCCTCGCGGTGCGGAATCCGGAGAAGATCTGGCGCCGCACCGGCAGATCCCAGTTGCGGAACGTGCCCCGGCAGGCCACCGCGTCGACGGCGAACGACCCACCGCGCAGGACCTTGTGGTCGGGCCCGAAGAACACCTCCGAGTACTCCCGGTACGGGAACGCCGCGAAGCCCGGATAGGGGAGGAAGTCGCTCGACGTCCACTCCCACACATCGCCGATCAACTGACGTACTCCGAGGGGCGATTCACCTGCTGCGTACGCGCCCGCCTGCGCCGGACGCAGATGGCGCTGGCTCAGATTGGCCCGGTCCGGGGTCGGGTCCTCGTCGCCCCACGGGTAGCGGCGTGAGCGGCCCGAGTCCGGGTCGTGGCGCGCCGCCTTCTCCCACTCGGCTTCGGTGGGCAGTCTGCGCCCCGCCCAGTGGGCGTACGCGTCCGCCTCGTACCAGCTCACATGGAGCACTGGCTCGTCGGCCGGCACCGGCTCGGTCACCCCGAACCTGCGGCGCAGCCATTGCCCCGCGTCCCGGCGCCAGAAGAGTGGGGCGGTCAGCCCGTGCTCGCGGACCATGGCCCACCCCGCCGGCGCCCACCAGCGCCGTTCGGTGTAGCCGCCGTCCTCGATGAAACGCTCGTACGCGCCGCAGGTGACCGGTGTCGTGTCGATGAGGAAGGGGGGGACGTCGCGCACATGGGCGGGCCGTTCATTGTCGAGGGCCCAGGGTTCGGTGGACGTTCCCATGGTGAACGGTCCGCCGGGCACCAGGACCTCGGCGGGCAAGGCGGCCGCGCCGTCGGGCCGCGGCGGCTCCGGTGCGGTGAGTACGGCCGGCCCCGACCTCAGCTGATGGGTGATCAGCATCGTTTCGTCGTGCTGCTGTTCATGCTGGGCGATCATCCCGAAGGCGAAGCCCGCGTCCACGAGCGGGCGGCCGCCGGTCAGGGCCGTGCTGTCGAGGATGTCCAGGGCCCGGCCCCGTACTTCCGCCGCGTAGGAACGGGCCTCGGCGGGCGGCAGCAGCGGCAGGGACGGACGGCTGGCCCGCGGATGCTCGAACGCGTCGTACAGCCCGTCGATCTCGGGCCGCATCGGCTCCCGCCCGGCGACGCCCCGCAGCAGCCACAGCTCCTCCTGATTGCCGATGTGCGCGAGATCCCACACCAACGGCGACATCAACGGTGAATGCTGGGCGTTCAGTTCATGGTCATCCACGCTGTCGGTGAGGAGCGTGGTGCGTTCCCGTGCAGTGAGGAGAGCCGCAAGAGCGCGCCGACGGAGCATCTCGGTGTCCAGGCCGGTGGCCGGGGGGGTGGGGGAGTGGGTCATGAGTCTGCCTTCCTTCCCGGTTCCGGACGGAGCGCCGCCGCGGGCATCGCATGCATCGCCGGCCTCGACAGCAGTCCGGACAGGTCATCGGCCGGACATCGCCCCCGGGCGACATAGCGGTCGTGGAATGTCGACACCGCCTCCTGTGCAGCCTCGCTCGCACCCATCCGGGGCAGCGCTTCGAGGGCCAGCTGGAAGCAGACGGCGGCCACCGCCCGCAGTTCGGGGTCGGCCAGGCCGTTACGGGCGGCGCCGGTCCAGAGCGGGTTGCGCGGTGCCGACTGCGGGCCCGCCGTTTCGGCCAGGGGTTTGACGGTGCGGTACACGGTCTCGGCGGCCTCCGGGTCGTCGAACAGAGCGGTGGTGACGGCGAGCGGCACGAGCCATCCGTCGTCGCCCGGCTGCGCGTCGATCATGCGCAGTTCGAGATGTCCGCGCGGGCGCACCGGAGGAAAGAGCGTGCTGATGTGGTAGTCGAGATCGGCGCGCACCGGCGGCCGTGGCGCACCCGTACGGATCCAGTCGCGGAAGGTCAGATCCTCCGGGACGGCCCATGGCCCATCGCCGCCGCGTATGCACATCACAGGAGTGTCGAGCACATGCGTGGCCCAGGCGTCGCGCGGGGCCAGATGGCCCGGCGGGGCCAGACTTCGTACCGGATCGAGATCCGCCCAGATCGACTGGCGGGTGGACCGCAGTCCCGTCGGCCGGCCCTGCCGGTACGGTGAGTTGGCGAACGCCGCCACCAGCACGGCACCCAGCAGATGCGACAGCTGCCAGCGCCGCCCGTAGCCGAGTGGCCCCGGCTCCTCCTCACCGGCGTCGAGACAGACCTGGACGGACGCGGTGGTGCACATCATGGCGCGGCCGGCCGTACCCGACCGGTCGAGTGAGACCTCCATGGCGTCGTAGCGGGGCTCGTGCAGCAGACGGTGCGGCGGATGCCAGGGGTCGACACCGACACCGACCGGTGCGAGGTCCTCCGCGTCGAGGGCGGCACGTACGGCGGCCAGATCGGCGGTCATGGCATCGACGCAGGCCATCAGGGAGTCGGCGGGGCGCGAGCTGAGCTCCAGCTGGCCGCCGGGTTCGAAGGTGAGTGCCGCACTCAGCGGCAGCGCGCGTACCGCGGCGACAGCCGCGTGGAGACGGTCGTGCGGGACCGGGGTCCAGGGGTGGTCACGGTCGTGGATGAGCCATTCGAGCTCGACACCGACCGTGCGGGGCGGGCCCGTCTTGAAGCAGATACATCGCAGTAGATCCTCCGCCTCCCCCTCGCCGAGGGCGAGGTCGTACGCGGCCGGACCGTGGCCGACAGGTGCGTCCGGTGACATTCCGGGGCCTCCTTCTTCGGTGCGTCCGTACCACCCAAACCGGTGCCTGGAGATCGCACAAGAGCGCCCTTGTGCGACAGAAATTCGGTTGCATCCGGGCTTCGGAACCACCGACCATGTCCCGTATGCACCACATGGGGGAGTATTGATGAGCGCACGGCTTCGCGCCATCGCAAGAGAGACCGAGGCCATCGTCGAGCAGCGGTTCTACCGCACGCCCGCAGGGCGTGAAGTGAGTATCGAGCGTGCTCTGGCCGCCGCGCTTTCCGGGACCCGGCTGTACGGGCCCGAGCCGGTGCCCGTCGCCGTTCTGGACTCCGACCGCACCACGGTTTTCGAGGTAACCGGCGAGAGCAGCCTGCAGGCGGCGCGCCGGATGACGGGCGAAGGGCCCGGCAAGGTCGCCGTGCTGAACTTCGCCTCCGCCCGTAACCCAGGCGGCGGCTACCTCAATGGCGCGCAGGCCCAGGAGGAGGCGCTCTGCCGCGGCTCGGCGCTCTACGCCACCCTGCTGCGCGTCCCCGGCCACTACGCCCACCACCGCGCCGAACGCAGCGCCTTCTACACCGACCGGGTCATCCACTCACCCGGCGTACCGGTGTTCCGCGACGACCGGGGGCGCCTGCTGGACATCCCGTGCACCGTGGGCTTCCTCACCTCGCCCGCACCGAACGCCGGAGTGATCCGCAGCCGGACCCCCGAGGACGCCCCTCGCATCCCCGCCGCGCTCGCGTCCCGCGCCGAACGCGTGCTGGAGGTCGCTGCGGTGTGCGGTTACCGCAGGCTGGTGCTCGGCGCCTGGGGCTGCGGCGTGTTCCGCAACGATCCGGCGCAGGTGGCAGGTGCCTTCCGCGCGCTGCTCACCGACGGGGGCCGGTTCGCCGGGCATTTCGAGCAGATCGTCTTCGGTGTCCTCGACCGCGGTCCAGAATCGGCCACTCGTACCGAATTCGCTCGCACGTTCGAAAAAGAGCTGCGTTTGCCGGGACCGGACACTCCCCGACCCCGCCGTTGAGCCAGAGGGGTGGACATCGGCCGACACCGTGACGTCGAGCCGGAGGGTCAACGTCAGCCGCAAGGGCCGCCTCCCTCCCAGCCTGCCGGAGCGCCCTCTGCACCGGCCACCCGCGGCGGCAGGGCCGTCGGCGCCGTCTGCCGGTGCTGCGTCGGCGCGGGGCGGCCGAAACGGAGGTGGGCGCCGCATGTCGAGGACCCGGAGCAGTGGCCGGTCCGCGCCCGTGGCTGACGCACGAGGACCGGCCACACCCACCGGGAGCGGTCAGGAGGGTGTGCTCCCCTCCTGGTCACCCGTCACCGGAATGCGCTCCTTGCGCGGCGACGGCGGCACGGCGGGCGTGACACCGTTGCCCGGCGCCGAGGATCCTGCCGACTCGCCCTTCTCGCTCATCGCGGACAGCAGCTGCCGGGCCAGACCCAGCCCCGTGCCACCCATCGTCAGCGCCTTCGCGAACATCTCCGACATCCCGTCGGCGCCGTTCAGCAGCACCATGTGATCCACGCTACTGAAGGCACCCGCGCCCGCCTCGACGATCTCCGGCCACTTCTCCGCCAACTGCTGGGCGACAACGGCTTCCTGATTTTCCGCGAGGGCGGCAGCACGCGCCTTGATCGCTTCGGCCTCGGCCAGCCCCTTGGCCCGGGTCGACTCAGCCAGCGCCAGCCCCTTGGCCTGCGCCGCCGCTGCCTCCGCCTCACCGGTCGCCCGGGTCGCCGACGCGGCGGCGGCGCCGCGCGCCTTCGTGGCCTCGGCCTCCGCGATCGCCGCCGTCTTGACCCGGTTGGCCTCGGCGATCGCGGCGAGCTCCGTCTCCTTCGCATGCGCCTGGGCGGCCGAGATCCGGGCGTCGCGCTCGCCCTCCGCCAGCGTCCGCTTCTCGTACGCCTGGGCATCCGCGGGCTTCCGTACGTCCGCCTGCAGCTGCTGCTCGCGCCGCTGGGCCTCCAGTTCGGCGACCCGGGTCTCCTGGACCACGACCTCCTGCCTTGCCGCCGCGTCGGCGAGGGGTCCCGCCTGCCGAGACTTGGCCGCGGCCTTGTCCCGCTCGGCCTGATACCCGGCCTGCAGGATCTCGCTGTCGCGGGTCGCCTCCGACATCCGGGCGGCGGCCTGCTGCTCCGCCTCGGTGGCCCGCCGGTTGGCCTCGGCCTGCGCGATCCGGGCGTCCCGCTGCACCGCCGCGGCATGCGGCATGGCGAGATTCTTGATGTACCCGGTCGGGTCCTCGATCTCGTGGATCTGCAGCGAGTCGACGATCAGCCCGAGCTTCTCCATCTCGGTTCCGCACGCCGCCCGGGTCTGACCGGTGAGCTTCTCCCGGTCCCGGATCATGTCCTCCACGGTCAACCCGCCGACGATGGAACGGAGATGACCGGCGAACACGTTGTGCACCCGCTCCGACATCATCTTCTGCTGGTCGAGGAACCGACGGGCCGCATTGGCGATCGACACGAAGTCGTCGCCCACCTTGAAGATGACGACGCCGCGCACCCGCAGAGGAATCCCCTGATGCGTGACGCAATCGACGGACAGTTCCGTTTCGTTGAGGTCCAGGGACATCTTCCGTACCGCCTGCACGCCGGGCAGGACGAGTGTGCCGTGCCCGGTGACGATGCGGAATCCCATGCCCTGTCCGAGGCCCTCGGTCTTGTGCTTGGAACCGGAGATGACGAGTGCCTCATTCGGCTCGGCCACCCGCCACATGAGCTTGAACAGGCCGATCAACACAATGATGGCAGCGAGTACGAGACCCGCCGTGACGCCGATGACCATCGGCATGCGCCCCCTTATCGCAGTACCCCGTCGGCACTGCTGAACAGAGGGAGTCTTCTCCTGTGCGCGACGGCGGAGAAGAGGTGTGCGCAACCTTGCCGCAATCTTGACTGCCGCACCCGGAACGCCGGTCCTTCACGCACCTCAACTGTCGTAAGCAGGAGACACATAGACCGTGCGCGGCGGCAGATACTCGATCACCGTCACCACCGTTCCCGGCTCGATACGGACCCCCGGCGAGGCCGGATGGGCGAGGAAGTGCTCGGCGCCCCCACGGATCTGAACGATCACCTCACCGACCAGCCCCGGCCCCACCGTCCCGGTCACCCTGCCGAGCAGCCCCACCATCGACGAGTCATCCATGCCCCGGAGCGTACCCACCTTCAAGCGGTCTGGAAGACTGCCCGACGCCATGAGCCAGTTACCCAAGCAGCCCACCGAAGGCCCCGTTCCGACCAGCGCCGACGTGGCGCGGCTCGCCGGGGTCTCGCGGGCCACCGTGTCATACGTACTCAACAACAACCCGACCGTCCGGATCAGCGAGCCCACCCGTCACCGGGTCCGGGAGGCGGCCTCCGAACTCGGCTATGTGCCACACGCGGCGGCCCGGAGCCTGCGCGCCGGACACACCCGGACGGTGCTGATGCCCACCGGGAACCACCCGATCGGTCCGCTCCACCACCGCTTCCTCCATGAACTCGAATCCGGGCTGCGCCGCCTCGACTACACCGTGGTCCAGCACGGGAGCCTCGGACTGGACGCCGACGACGCCGCCCGGGCCTGGGCCGAACTCCGTCCCGTCGCCGTGATCGCACCCGGCGGGGTCGCGCTCACACCGCAGGGCATCGCCGTACTGCGGCGCTCCGGCGCCAAAGCGGTGATCACCCTCGGCCCGCAACCGGTGGACGACGCCCACGCCCTGGTCATGGACCAGCGAGAGGTCGGCAGTTGTGCGACCGGACATCTGCTGGAACGCGGACGGCGCCGGATCGGCGTCGTCATGCCCGAGGAACCGGGCCTCGCCCTGTTCGCCGATCCGAGGCTGTCCGGAGCCCGGCGGGTGGCAGCCGATTGCGGAGCCCTCATCGAGCCGTTGCCCCTGCGGTACGACGAGGAGTCGGCCGGCGAGCTTGCCGGCCGGTGGCGCACGCTCGGACTCGACGCCGTGTTCGCGTACGACGACGCCTACGCGATGCTTCTGATGCGGGCCCTCCAGGACGCGGGCATCGAGATACCGGGCGAGACGGCCGTGGTGGGCGCCGACGACCTGCTGCTCGGCAGGCTGCTGAGGCCCCGGCTGAGCAGTGTGCGGATGGAACTGGCCACGTCGCAGCCGCTGGCGGATATTGTCGACCGGCTGGTGCGGCATCCGGGAGGCGTGCCGGAGCGCCATGACCTGCTGAGGGCGCGGGCGATCCCCCGCGAGTCCAGCTGAGGGGGTTCAGCGCGGCAACGTGCGCGTCGCGCGTCGCTTGCTTAGCGTCATGACCATGAACCATCCGCAGAGTTACGAGATCCTGCTGGTCCCCGAGTTCACGGAAGGCCCCGCTGAGGCCCCGAAGGCCAAGGGCGCCTCCGAGGCCTCCGGAACCTCCGAGTCCGCCGATGCCGGCGGTGTCCGGCCCGTCGGCGCCCCTATCCGCTCTGCCGTCGTGACGGCCACCGGCGAGACGGGGGCGTCGGGCTACCCTCGGTACGCCGGGGAGGGCATGGTGGCGGACATCGATCCGGCGACCTGCGCGGTGGAGGCCCTGCTTGTCGACGGTGCCGAACTGGACTACGGGCTGTCGGTCAGGATCTCGGAGCGGACCGGCGACGGCTGACCGTCTGCTCTGGCAACTGCCTTGCGTAAAGCTAGAGTTGGGAAAACTGTTGGCGCGTGACATCCGTACCGTTCCGCGCGCGCAAAAGGGAGCAGCAGTTCGATCAATTCCCCTTTCGATCGGTGCGGCGTGACTACGATGTTGCAGGTTCAACCGGGCGAGATCACGTTCGATGGCCGAACGCAGCTCGCACGGCTGCGCCGGATCGCGTAGTCCCGCGAGGCCGCGGCCGCGCACTCCGGGCGCCCCATCGCATGGGACCACCCCTCGAACCGATCGACTGGAGAGTCTTCATGTCCCTGCTCGACCCCAAAACCTGGCAGTCCCGCACACTCGCGGGTGGTGAGTCGGATGTCGTCGAGCCCGCCACCGGAGAGGTCCTCGGACAGGTCACCCTCGCCGCACCCGAGGACATCGCGGCAGCCGCCGAGGCCGCGGCCGCCGCCCAGACCGCCTGGGCCCGCACCCCGCACTTCGTGCGCGCGGCCTTCCTGCGCCGGGCCGGTGACCTGTTCACCGCCCATGCGGACGAGCTGCGCGAATGGCTCGTAAGGGAGTCCGGATCGATCCCCGGCAAGGCCGACTTCGAGCTCCACGTCGCCGCCCAGGAGTGCTACGAAGCCGCCGCCCTCGCCTCCCGGCCGGCCGGTCAGGTCCTGCCCAGCGAGGACCAGCGGCTCTCCTACACCCGCAGGGTCCCGGTCGGGGTGGTCGGCGTCATCGCCCCGTTCAACGCGCCGTTGATCCTCTCCATCCGGTCCGTCGCGCCCGCACTGGCCCTCGGCAACGCGGTGCTTCTCAAGCCCGACCCGCGCACCGCGGTCTGCGGTGGGCTCTCACTCGCCGCGGTCTTCGCCGAGGCCGGACTCGGTGAGAACCTGCTGCATGTCCTGCCCGGCGGCGCCGAGGCCGGACAGGCGCTCGTCGCCGAACCTCGCGTCCCGGTCATCTCCTTCACCGGCTCCACCACGGCGGGCCGCGCCGTCGGCGAGGCTGCCGGGCGGCTCCTCAAGCGTGTGCACCTCGAACTCGGCGGCAACTCCGCCCTCGTCGTCCTGGAGGACGCCGACCTGGAGGGCGCTGTGGCGCAGGCGACCTGGGGCTCCTTCTTCCACCAGGGCCAGATCTGCATGACCACCGGCCGCCACCTCGTCCACGCCTCGCTGCACGACGAGTACGTCGAGCGGCTCGCCGCGAAGGCGGACGCGCTGGTTGTCGGCGACCCGCACCGTGAGCAGGTCCACCTCGGCCCGGTCATCGACCGCGGCCAGCTCGGCAAGATCCACCGGCTGGTCGAGTCGAGCACCGCACGGGGCGCGAAGCTCGCGGCGGGCGGCACCCACCGCGACCTGTTCTACCGCCCTACTGTCCTCACTCACGTCGACGACCGGACACCCGCCTACGCGGAGGAGGTCTTCGGTCCGGTCGCCCCCGTGCGGTCCTTCGGCACCCTGGACGAGGCCGCGGCGCTGGCCGCCGACAGCCCGTACGGACTCTCGCTGGGCATCGTCACCCGCGACACCGCCGTCGGCCTGGAACTCGCCGACCGGATCCCGACCGGCATCGCCCACATCAACGACCAGACGGTGAACGACGAGGCGGTCGCACCCTTCGGCGGCATCGCCGCGTCGGGCACCGGGGCGCGCTTCGGGGGTGAGGCCAACCTCGAGGCCTTCACCGACCTGCGCTGGACGACGGTCCGCCGCGAACCGGCCGGACACCCCTTCTAGGGCGTGTTTCGAAAGCCTCGTCTGCCAGGCGGCGCCCGGCACATGCCCTGGTCCGGCGGATCGGGGGCGGACACCCCTCGGGGATATCCGGATGCCGAAGGGGCCCGGCCGAACCGGCCGGGCCCCTTCACCGCGGCGCGCGCCGCCTACTTCGGTTCCTTCTGCTGGTTCTCGATGGACTTGCGGACCTCGTCCATGTCCAGCTTGCGGGCCTGTCCGATGACATCCTCGAGAGCCGCCTCCGGCAGGGCCCCCGGCTGGGAGAACACCGCCACATTGTCCCGGACGATCATCAGGGTCGGAATGGAACGGATCTCGAAGGCCGCCGCCAGTTCCTGCTGCGCCTCTGTGTCGACCTTGGCGAAGACCAGGTCGGCGTGGCGCTCGGACGCCGCGTCGTACACCGGGGCGAACTGCCGACACGGGCCACACCAGGAAGCCCAGAAGTCGATCAGGACGAACTCGTTCCCGCTGACGACCTGATCGAAGTTTTCCTTGGTGAGCTCTACGGTGCTCATGTTCTCGTTACCTCTTCCTGTGCCCGTTCGGACGTGTCCGGGACAACCGTGCCCGATTCCGCGCTATTCCGCCTGCCCATGTGGCCACGGCTCACACCCCCGGCCAGACTGTCCCCATGACAGTTGCTGTGGAGAATGTTGTGTACGACGTCGTGGTGATCGGTGCCGGACCCGTGGGTGAGAACGTGGCGGATCGGACCCGGGCCGCTGGACTGTCCACGGCGGTCGTCGAGAGGGAGCTCGTCGGCGGCGAGTGCTCGTACTGGGCGTGCATGCCCAGCAAGGCGCTGCTGCGCCCGATCGTGGCCCGCGCCGACGCGCGCAAGGTCCCCGGACTCAGCGCGGCGGTCCAGGGACCCTTGGACACGGCAGCCGTTCTCGCCCACCGTGACGAATACGCCTCGCACTGGAAGGACGACGGACAGGTCGCCTGGCTGGAGGGGATCGGCGCGGACGTCTACCGGGGTCAGGGACGTCTGACCGGCACGAAGGAGGTCTCCGTCACAGGCCCTGACGGCACCGAACACCGGCTGACCGCCCGGCACGCCGTCGCCGTCTGCACCGGCAGCCGCGCCGTCGTTCCCGGCCTTCCCGGAGTCGCCGACGCCCGCCCTTGGACCAGCCGCGAGGCGACCAGCGCCAAAGAAGTGCCGGGTCGACTGGTGATCGTCGGCGGGGGAGTCGTCGGCGTGGAGATGGCCACCGTCTGGCAGGCCCTCGGCGCGCAGGTCACGATGCTGATCCGCGGCAAGGGGCTGCTGCCGAAGATGGAGCCGTTCGCGGGCGAGCTGGTCGCCGAGGCCCTCACCGAGGCCGGAGCCGACATCCGTACAGGCGTCTCGGCCACCTCCGTGCGGCGTGCCGCCCCCGACGGACCGGTCACCGTGGAACTGGACAACGGTGAGCGCATCGAGACCGACGAGATCCTCTTCGCCACCGGCCGTGCCCCGCGCACCGACGACCTGGGCCTGGAGACGGTGGATCTGAAGCCCGGATCCTGGCTCGAGGTCGACGACACCTGCCGCGTCGAGGGCAGCGACTGGTTGTACGCGGTCGGCGACGTCAATCACCGGGCGCTCCTCACCCACCAGGGCAAGTACCAGGCCCGCATCGCCGGTGCCGCGATCGCCGCCCGCGCGCAGGGGGGCGCGCCGCTGGCGACCGGCCGCTGGGGCGCACACGCCGCCACCGCCGACCATGCGGCCGTCCCCCAGGTCGTCTTCACCGATCCGGAGGCCGCATCCGTGGGGCTCACCCTCGCCGCGGCCGAGCGCGCCGGGCACCGGGTCCGCGCCGTCGACCACGACCTCGCCGCCGTCGCCGGCTCCGGACTGTACGCGGATGGCTACCGGGGCCGCGCCCGCATGATCGTCGACCTCGACCGCGAGATCGTGCTCGGCGTCACCTTCGTCGGCCCCGGCATCGGGGAGCTGCTGCACTCGGCGACGGTCGCCGTTGCGGGCGAGGTCCCCATCGACCGGCTCTGGCACGCCGTCCCCGCCTATCCGACGATCAGCGAGGTGTGGCTGCGCCTGCTGGAGGCGTACCGGGGCTGAGTACGGCTGGTGCGTCGGCGTGTCCCGTCGTCCCTCCGAGGGACGACGGGACACGCCGACGGGGTCCGGCGTACCACGCAGACGCACCTACGCAGTGCCGGTGAGCGCACGGGGCTATGCGTGTTCCGGCTCTCACCAATAGTGGCGCCGGCCACCGATCCCGTGGCCGACAGCACCGAGAATCCAGAGGACCGCACCGATCAGCACGAGGGCGATGCCGATGGTCGACAAGAAGGCGAGCCCGGCCACCATGCCGACCACGAGCAGAATGACTCCGAGGACGATCATCGCGTCCCCCAATCTTTCAGGCCTACCTTTGAGTATGCGCCGGACGGCGCATCTCCGCGTCGCCGACGACTGCTGTCGCTCGTACTGCCGTCCCGGGCCGCCGCGCGGTGGCCGGCCGGTGGGCCGGAGAGCTCGTCGGACCTCGTCGGACAGCCGGGGTTCCAGGCCGACGACACGGCCGGTGGACCCCCTCGACCAGGCGCGACCGGGTCCGGCGAACCGCTACGCGACCCGCCTCTCCAGCATCGGTTGTTCCTCTTCCTCCTCGGGCAGCTTCACGTCGCTCACCAAGATGTTGACCTCCACGACCTCCAGACCGGTCATCCGCTCGATGGCGGCGATCACCTCGGTCCGGACCTCGCCCGTGAGCTCGACGATCGCGTATCCGTATTCGACGACGATCGACAGGTCGACCGCCGTCTGGACCTCGCCGACCTCGACCTTGACACCGCTGGTGACGGACTGACCTCCCGCTCCGGGCACCCGTTCCCGCACAGCGCCCACACCGCGGGCGAATCCCCCTCCCATGCCCTGGACTCCGGGCACGCCCCGGGCCGCCAGCCCGGCGATCTTCGCCACCACGCCGTCGGCGATCGTGGTTCGGCCCCGCGATCCAGGTTCCGTTCTGCGGTTTCCGCCGTGCGGTCCTGCTCCGTGCACGGCCTCGGATTGTGGGCGGGTGGTCTCGGGTTTCACCTGCGTTTGATCGGTCATGGCCGGTCGCCCTTCCGACGAGAAGGTGGATTCGAACGCTTTGGCCAGTTTACGTACCATTTGTCAACATTGCGCGAGTGATAGGGGTATGCGGGCGGATTCACGGGCGGATTCACGGGCGGGTCCGCCGCAGAGGGGATGGGTGGGATTCCGCGGTTCGTCACGGAGACGGCTCGCCCGCCCACCGTCTGTCCGCTGCGCTGGTGACCGCAGACGAAAGGTCGGCCCAACGATGCACCGGTGGCAGGGCCGTTGCGGTTCGCTGCGGTGTTCTTCGTCCAGTGGGACGGCTGCTGCGCCACACTCCGATCGTGGTCTTCCTGCCACAGGTGGCGAACCTCGGGGGCCTACACCATCCTGGGCTCCGCCTCCACGACCGCTTCGGTCGCACCGTTGACGAACTCGGACAGCCCGACCGGTCGTCGGGGATGCTGTGACCTGACGTCACCGGCAGGGCGGGCCGGTCCGGCGGTGGCGGGCGACGGGTTACGGGGCGTCGGTTCCGGTGTTCAAGGACCGGCCACAGCGCAGGTTCCAGCGGCCGGACCGGCCGCTGAGCTCTGTCAGTGTCAACGGGGCGACGTCCAACCGCCAGAACGCCTGCGGCGGAAGGCCCAGCGCATGCACGATCGCGGCGCGCACCACCGCGGGTTCGACCACAGCGATCAGGCGGCCGTCCCCGGCGCCGTCCCGATGCAACGAGTCCAGCCAGCCGCCCACTCGCGCACACAGGTCCAGTAGCGACTCGCCGCCGTGCGGTGCCGCCGAAGGGTCGGACAGCCAGGCCGACACCGCCTCCGGCTCGGCCTCGCTCACCTCCGCCAGCCGCTGCCCGCTCCAGCGCCCCAAGTTCCAGCCGTGGAGGACCGGTTCGGGCTCGGAGTGCAGCCCCAACGCCTCGGAGGTCCCGGCGCACCGTTCGTCCGCTCCGCACACCCGGCGATCGGCTGGAGGCACCGCGGCAGCGGCCGCACGCGCCCGCCGGACACCGGACGCGTCGAGCGGGGCGTCGCCGTCGAAACGGGCTTCACGCAACGCCGCATTGAGCGCCGGTGAGATCAACATCACGTGCACCGTCAACACCGGTGTCAACTCCCTGAACTGTGGCCTTTCGGGTAAGCACACCATGGCATCCGGGCCTCCCGGCCCCGCAGTCGGCGCCATGGCGGCGCGTGCCCGCAGGCGGTATGGTCGCGACGAACATGACGACGGTGTGACGGAAGTCCGGTGAGAATCCGGCACGGTCGCGCCACTGTGAACCCGTACTCCTGCGGGAAGTCAGACCCGGCACCGTCGTCTCAGGCACCACGATCGGGACGCGTGTTCCCTCAGGAGGTTCTGCCATGGCACAGACTGCTGCCCCCGCAACCGTCGCCACCCCCGCCATCACCCCCATCTCACTGAAGGCCATTGCCCCGTGGGCGGTCTTCTTCGGCATTCTCATGCTCGTTCTGCTGTACTTCGTCGGCGCAGAGCAGGGTGCCACCGCCGTCATCTCCGGCGAAGGTGTCCACGAGTGGGTCCACGACGGCCGTCACCTGCTCGGTTTCCCCTGCCACTGACGCGCTGCACACCTCAGGGGAACCGTTCATGAACTCCATATCTGTCAGAGCGCTGCTCGTCCGCGGCATGCTGGCCGGACTTGCCGCGGGCGCGCTCGCTCTTGCCGTCGCCTACTTCCTCGGCGAATCCCGGGTGGACGCGTCGATCGCGCTCGAAGAGGCTCACAGTCACGAGCACGGCGGTGAGGAACTCGTCAGCCGTACCATGCAGTCCACCGCGGGTCTCGCCACCGGTGTCCTGGTCTTCGGCGTGGCGATCGGCGGCATCGCCGCGCTGGTCTTCTGCTACGCACTCGGCCGCATCGGCAGGTTCGGCCCGAGAGCCACGGCCGCATTGATCGCGTTCGGCGCCCTGCTGACCGTGTACGTCGTGCCGTTCCTCAAATACCCGGCCAATCCGCCGGCTGTCGGAAATCCCGACACGATCGGCCAACGCACCACCTTGTTCTTCCTGATGGTCGCCCTCAGCGTGCTGTTGGCCGTCGCTGCCGTCATCTTGGGCAAGCGGCTGGCTCCCCGCCTGGGCAACTGGAACGCGTCCATCGCCGCGTCCGCCGCCTATGTGCTCGTCATCGGGCTGGCCTACGCCTTCCTGCCCTCGTTCAACGAGGTCGGCAAGGACTTCCCGGCCAGTCTGCTGTGGGAGTTCCGCCTTGCCACCCTCGCCGTTCAGGCCACGCTGTGGACCACTTTCGGTCTGGTCTTCGGCTATCTGACCGAGCGGCTGCTGGCGCCCAAGGCCGGCGCAGTGACGGCCGGGGACGGTCCCACGTCCCACGCGGCCGCCGCTGCGAGCTGAGGCGCCGGCCGACTCGTCGGCCGTATGACGGCAGAACCCACCGGGATGCCCCGGTGGGTTCTGCCGTCTATGCGGCGTCCGTCGCGTCGGTCGCTTCAGTCACGTACGTCGGATGCGTTGTGTCCGACGCCTCCGATGGCTCCGGCGTGTCCGACCAGTCGATCAAGAAGTGCTTCAGCCGGTCGTCCGCCCTGACGAAGCGCATTCCTGCTGCCATCATGACGTGGTGGGACGCGATGTTGTCGAGGTCGGCATCGCCGATCACGGCGGCGACACCCTCGCCGCGGGCGAACTCCAGCAGTGCCCGCAGCGCCTCGGAGGCGTACCCCTTGCCGCGCGCCGCAGGGGTCAGGCCGTAGCCGATTGTCACCTGCCCCTCCGCGTCCGGAACGCCGTGAAAGCCCACTCCGCCTATGGTGTGTCCGTCCTGACGGAGGCGGATCTCGTAGGCGCCGAACGGCTGGGGATTGCCGGTGTCGGCGCAGTGCTCCAGGAAATGCCGGGCCCCGGCCGCGTCGCCGTCGCCGGGGTACTCCGGTGCCCATAGGGCACCCGGCCCCGGACGGCGGGCCACGATGTTCTCCGCCTCGGCGGGACTCAGCGGGTGGAGTACGAGTCGAGGTGTCAGAAGATCTCTCATGACTCGTCGGACTATCACGGCGGCGAGGTTCGGCGCACCGGAATTATCGGAGTTTTTGCTGTCGGAAGGAGTGGGCGGCCGGGTCGGCATGCGCACGCCGACCCGGCCCACCGCCTGAGGCGGCGTGAGGAGGGCGGGGCTTCTCCGCCGGACAGCGTCCGTCCCGAAGCCCCGCCGGCTCAGCTGCTCACGTCCTCCCCGAAGTCCCCGGACATCGCCGCCGCCATCCGCAGATGAGGCTTCGCCTCCTCCTGCCGGCCCTGCCGCTCCAGGGTGCGGCCGAGCATCAGCCGCGCGTAGTGCTCCACCGGGTCGCGCTGCAGCACCGCCCGCAGCTCTGCCTCGGCCTTGCCGAGCCGCGCCGAGTGGTAGTAGGCGCGGGCCAGCAGCAGCCGCGGCGCGACCTGCTCCGGCGCTTCCTCGACCAGTCCGCCCAGGATCCGGGCCGCGGTCAGGTACTCCTTGGCCTCGAAGAACATCTGGGCGCGGTCCCAGCGGTCGGCTGCCGTGCCGAACTCGTAATACGTCTCGTTCATTTGCCCTCCTCGGTCGCAGCCTTGGGTGATCCGTCGGGCCATGCATCCAGTCGTTCGCGCGGCCCGCCTTCAGCCTGCACAACACCACACTATGGTTGAACATTCCACCAAACTTTTGGCGTGGGTACCGACCGCCCGCGCCTGCGCAGGAATAGGTTGAGCGCCATGAGCAATCTCGATCGCCAGGCCGCACTCTCCGTCTGCGGCGGCCGGGGCTTTGTCGTCGCCGACCCGGTGCGTGAACTCCTCACCCCGCGTCACGTCCAGCTCGGCGAGTCCACCGAGGTTCGCAGGCTGCTGCCCAACCTCGGCCGCCGGATGGTCGGAGCCTGGGCCTTCGTCGATCACTACGGCCCCGACGACATCGCCGACGAACCCGGGATGCAGGTACCGCCCCACCCCCACATGGGCCTGCAGACGGTCAGCTGGCTCCACGACGGCGAGGTGCTTCACCGCGACAGCCTGGGGAGCCTGCAGACGATCCGGCCGCGCGAACTGGGACTGATGACCTCCGGCAGGGCCATCAGCCACTCCGAGGAGAGCCCGAAGCCGCACGCTCGCTTTCTGCACGGCGCTCAGCTCTGGGTTGCGCTGCCCGACGCTCACCGCCAGATCGAGCCGCACTTCCAGCATCACACCGACCTGCCGACCGTCACCGCCCCCGGCCTCACCGCCACGGTGATCCTCGGCGAGCTGGACGGCGCCACCTCGCCAGGCACCGCCTACACCCCGATCGTCGGCGCCGACATCGCCCTGACCGGTGGCGCCGAGGCACGCCTGCCACTCGATCCGGATTTCGAGTACGCCGTGCTGTCCATGTCCGGCGAGGCGGAGGTCGACGGCGTGCCCCTGCTGCCCGGCTCGATGCTCTACCTCGGCTGTGGCCGCACCGAACTTCCGCTGCGCGCCGACTCCGACACGGGGCTGATGCTCCTCGGGGGCGAGCCCTTCGAGGAGGAGATCGTCATGTGGTGGAACTTCGTCGGCCGTACGAACGAGGAGATCGCCCAGGCTCGCGAGGACTGGATGGGCGGTTCCCGCTTCGGCGAGGTGAAGGGCTATCAGGGAGGTCCGCTGTCCGCTCCCGAACTCCCTCCGGTGCCCCTCAAGCCCCGGGGGCGTGTGCGCTGACCTGCGAGGACAGTCCTGCGGCGATGTCCCGAGAGGCGCTGTCCGGCTGGAGGCGGAGGCCGGGCCCGACCGTGAGGACCTGGCCATCCTCCAGCACGCCGTCCAGATACGTCTCCGCGCGGGCCTTGCCGCAGTCGTGGACGTCGAGGCAGAGCATGTGGCCGCTGTTGCACAGGGTGTAGCGGCGGCAGGGGCCGCGGCGGCCTTCGCCGCGCGGCCGCGCCCGGCCGCCCCCAACCTGTTCGACGAGGTCCAGCGGCTCGCCAGGTCCCCCAACGTCACCGTCGCACCAGCCCCGGCGCCCGGGCCGCGGGACGCATCCCCAGGGTCGTCCGTCGATACCAACGCCGACCACCTCGCCGCCTACCGGCTCGACCGGCACGGCAACCAACCCCATCGGAGACCCGCGCCGCTTCCCCTACGACCTGTCCGGCACCACCGCTCACCGCGACGCCCAGATCCGCCACGCGCTGACCCGCCTGATCAACTGGGCCAAGCAGGCCGGGGCCGCCGCGATCGGCATTGAAGACCTCGACTTCACCGACGAGAAGACCTGGGAAACTCTTGGCGGTCACATAGCAATGTGACATATTACTGCCGTGCCCAAGAGACACTCTCTGGACGTCGTCATCGTCGGTGCCGGCGTCGTCGGAGCCGCCTGCGCGTACTACGCGAGCCGCTCCGGCCTCTCCGTCGCCGTCGTCGACCGCGGTTCCGTCGCGGGCGGCACCACCGGTGCGGGGGAAGGCAACCTGCTCGTCTCCGACAAGGAAGCGGGTCCTGAGCTCGACCTCGCGCTGCTGTCCACGCGACTCTGGCGCGAACTGCGCTCGGCCCTCCCGCCGGAGATCGAGTACGAGCCCAAGGGCGGCGTGGTCGTGGCGCCCGACGAGGCCGCCCTGTCCGCCCTGCGTGCCTTCGCCGAAGGCCAGCGCGGGGCGGGCATCGAGGCCCACGAGGTCGCCGCGGATGGGCTCCATGACCTCGAACCCCATCTGACCCCCGGCCTTGCCGGGGCCTTCCACTACCCCCAGGACGCCCAGGTCCAGCCCGCCCGGGCCGCCGCCGAACTGCTGCGCGCGGCCGCCCGCCACGGTGCCCGGCTGCACCTTGGCGAAGAGGTCACCGAGATCCTGACCGGCCTGGACGGCGCCGTCCGCGGGATACGCACCCCGCGCGGCGAACTCCTCGCCCCGGCCGTCGTCAACGCCGCCGGCACCTGGGGCGGACAGCTCGCCGGACTCGCCGGCACACACCTCCCGGTACTGCCCCGCCGCGGTTTCGTCCTCGTCACCGAACCGCTGCCGCGGGTCGTCCGCCACAAGGTGTACGCCGCGGACTACATCGCCGACGTCGCCAGCGGCTCTGCCGCCCTGCAGTCCTCCGCCGTCGTCGAGGGAACCCCCTCCGGGCCCGTTCTGATCGGCGCCACCCGTGAACGCGTGGGCTTCGAACGGACCTTGTCCACCGAGGCGCTGCGCCGCCTCGCGGGCCAGGCCGCGGCTCTCTTCCCGGTCCTCGCCGACGTCCACGCCATGCGCGGCTACCACGGCTTCCGCCCCTATCTCCCCGACCACCTCCCGGCGATCGGTCCCGACCCGAGGGTGCCCGGCCTCCACCACGCCTGCGGCCACGAGGGAGCCGGGATCGGCCTCGCTCCGGCCACCGGGCTGCTCGTCGCCGCCGTTCTGAGCGGCGGTCGGCCCGCCTTGGACCTGACCCCGTTCCGTCCCGAACGCTTCGACCGCGAAGGAGCCGACCGATGAGCCCCGACCCTTCACCGCAGGCGCTCGTACGGGCGGAACCGGAGGCGTCGTTCGAGGTCACCTTCGACGGCCGTCCGCTGACCGCGCTGCCCGGGCAGAGCCTTGCCGCCGTTCTCTGGGCCGCCGGCATCCTCGCCTGGCGCACCACCCGGGGCGGCGGTGCGCCGCGCGGAGCGTTCTGCGGCATCGGCGTTTGCTACGACTGCCTGCTCACCGTCAACGGCCGCCCCAATCAGCGTGCCTGTTTGGTCCCCGCCCGGCCCGGCGACATCCTCACCACCCAGGAGGGGACCGGCCATGCCGACCTCGCCGTCTGAACCGACCGACCTCGCCGTCGTGGGCGCGGGCCCCGCAGGGCTCGCGGCCGCCGTCGCCGGGGCCGACCTGGGCCTGCGCGTCACCCTGCTCGACGCGGGGGAGCGGCCCGGCGGGCAGTTCTACCGCCACCCCGCGCCGGGTCTCGGCGCCCGGCGCCCGGAAGCCCTGCATCACGGCTGGCGCGCCTTCGCCGGAAGGGCGCACCGACTGCGGGATCACGAGCGGCACGGCGGGGTCACCCATCTGACCGCCCATCATGTGTGGACCGTCGTCCGCGACTCGGACTGCTGGCAGCTGCACGCCGTCGCCGGTCCCGAGGAGACGCCCGCCACGGTCCATGCCCCCGCGGTGCTGCTCGCCACCGGCGCGTACGAGAGGCAACTTCCCTTCCCTGGCTGGACCTTGCCCGGGGTCGTGGGTGCGGGCGGCGCGCAGGCCATGCTCAAGTCCGGCCTGGTGCTTCCCGGCAAGCGGATCGTCGTGGCCGGCAGCGGCCCGCTGCTGCTGGCCGTTGCGGGATCGCTCGCCGCCGTCGGCGCCCGGGTGCCCGCCGTCGTGGAGGCCGCCTCCTACACGGCGTACGCGCGTGAAGCCCCCTCCCTCGTACGCAACCCGGGCAAGCTCGTCGAGGGCGCCGTGCACGGAGGTGGCCTGCTGCGGCACTCCGTCCGTCTGCTGACCCGGCACGCGGTCACGGCCGCCCACGGCACCGGACGGGTCGAGGCCGTCACCGTCTCCCGCCTCGACCGTGACTGGCGGCCCGTGCCCGGTACCGGTCGGCGCATTCCGTGCGACGCGCTCGCGGTGGGCCACGGCCTGGTCCCCCAGCTGGAACTGGCCACCGGACTCGGCTGTGCCACCCGTCGCACCCCCGACGGCACCCTCGCTCTGGAACTCCACGGTCACCAGCGCACCTCCGTTCCCGGTGTCTGGGCGGCGGGGGAGACCGGCGGCATCGGAGGCGCCGAACTCGCCCTCACCGAGGGCGAACTGGCCGCCGCGTCCATCGCCCACGAGCTGCACGGCACTCCATACCCGCGGGCCGTGGCCGGGCTCGCCCGGCGCCGGGCGCGACTGCGTGCCTTCGCCGACGCGATGGCCGCCGCGCACCGGCCGGGGCCCGGCTGGACCGACTGGCTGGACGACGCCACCGATGTGTGCCGCTGCGAGGAGGTTTCGGCCGGCGCCATAAGGGAGGCCGTGGCCGAACTGGGCGCGCGCGACGCCCGGACCGTCAAGCTGCTGACCCGCGCCGGTATGGGTTGGTGCCAGGGCCGGATGTGCGGTCAGGCGGTGGCGTGTCTGGCAGGCGAGGAACCCGCGGCGGACCGGCGCCCGCTGTCCTGCCCGGTTCCGCTGAAGCACCTCGCCGAACTGCCGCCCCCGGCGGATGTCGGCGCGGAGGACTGACGCCGAGAAGCTGACGGCCGCCCCACCGTGGCGGCCGTGCGGGCACGACGGGCCCTTGTGGCCTCCGTGCATGCCTTAGTAAAATGTCACACCTCACAGGACTAGGAGTCTCACGTCATGACCGCAGAGTCCACCGCATCCCGCAACCACCCCTGGCGCGGAATCATGGTCGCCACTACCCTGCCGCTGCGCGACGACCTTTCCGTCGACTACGACGCCTACGCCGAGCACGTCGCCTGGCTCATCGCCAACGGCTGCGACGGCGTCGTCCCCAACGGCTCCCTCGGCGAGTACCAGACGCTCACCGACGAGGAGCGCGCCCGCGTCGTCCGTACCGCAGTCGAGGCCGCGGGCGACGGATCCCGCGTGATGCCCGGTGTCGCCGCGTACGGCAGCGCGGAGTCGGGCCGTTGGGCCGAGCAGGCCGCCGAGGCCGGCGCGGGCTCCGTTCTGCTGCTCCCGCCGAACGCCTTCCGCGCCGACGAATCCGCCGTACGCGCCCACTACAGCGAGGTGGCGAAGGCCGGCGTGCCCATCGTCGCGTACAACAACCCGCACGACACCAAGGTCGACCTGACGCCCGCCCTGCTCGCCCAGCTGCACCGGGACGGCAGCATCGTCGCCGTCAAGGAGTTCAGCGGCGACGTCCGCCGGGCCTACGAGATCGCCGAACTCGCCCCCGGCCTCGACCTGCTGATCGGCGCCGACGACGTTCTGCTCGAACTTGCCCTCGCCGGAGCGGTCGGCTGGATCGCCGGCTATCCCAACGCCCTGCCCGCCACCTGCGCCACCCTCTACCACGCCGCCGTCGCCGGCGACCTGGAGACCGCGCTGCCGCTCTACAAGTCCCTGCACTCGCTGCTGCGCTGGGACTCCAAGACCGAGTTCGTCCAGGCCATCAAGCTCTCCATGGACATCGCGGGACGCACCGGCGGTGCCGTCCGACCGCCGCGCTTCCCGTTCACCGGCGCGCAGGAGGCGTCCGTGCGCGCCGCCACCGAGAAGGCACTCGCCGAGGGCCTCAAGTAGTAACAACCGGCCGAGAAGGGGACTTCATGCGTACCCGTCACGTCTTCCATGCCGTCGACTCGCACACCGAGGGCATGCCGACCCGCGTCATCACCGGCGGTGTCGGTGTCATCCCCGGCGCCACCATGGCCGAGCGCAGGCTGCACTTCATCGAACACCTCGATCACATCCGCACCCTGCTGATGTACGAGCCGCGCGGCCACTCGGCCATAAGCGGCGCGATCCTCCAGCCGCCCACCCGGCCCGACGCCGACTACGGCGTGCTCTACATCGAGGTGTCCGGGCTGCTGCCGATGTGCGGCCACGGGACCATAGGCGTCGCCACCGTGCTCGTCGAGACCGGCATGGTGCCGGTCGTGGAACCGGTCACCACGGTCCGCCTGGACACCCCGGCGGGACTGGTGAGCGTCGACGTACGGGTCGAGGACGGTGCGGCGAAGTCCGTCACTCTCACCAACGTCCCGGCCTTCTGCGTTGCGCTCGACCGCAAGGTGGAAGTGCCGGGACACGGCACGGTCACCTATGACATCGCATACGGCGGCAACTTCTACGCATTCGTTCAGCTCGACTCCCTAGGCCTGCCCTTCGACCGCGCCCGCAAGGACGACCTCCTCGCCGCCGGACTCGCCATCATGGACGCGATCAACGCCACCGACCGGCCCAACCACCCGGAGAACCCGGAGATCAGCGGCGTCAAGCACGTCTATCTCGCGGCCCCCGGCTCCGACGCGGTCCGCTCCCGGCACGCTATGGCCATCCATCCGGGCTGGTTCGACCGTTCGCCGTGCGGCACGGGCACCTCGGCCCGGATGGCACAGCTGCACGCCCGCGGCGAGCTCCCGCTCGGCCGCGACTTCGTCAACGAGTCCTTCATCGGTACCGAGTTCACCGGCCGCCTGACCGAGGAGACCACCGTCGGCGGACTGCCCGCAGTCGTCCCCACCGTCACCGGACGAGCATGGATCACCGGCACCGCCCAGTACTTCCTGGATCCGAGCGATCCGTTCCCCGGAGGCTTCCTGCTGTGACCGTCGTACGCACCACCGACTACCACACCGCGGGCGAACCCTTCCGCATCGTCTCCGAAGGGCTGCCCGCGATCCCCGGCGACACGGTCGCCGAGCGCTGCGCCAACACCATCGGTGCCGGCGGATCCGGCACCGCCCCCCGTTCCGGCCCGCTCGACGACATCCGCCGGCTGCTGGTCCAGGAACCCCGCGGCCACGCCGGGATGTACGGCGGCTTCGTCGTCCCGCCCGACGACGACGGCGCTCATCTCGGCGTCCTCTTCTGGCACAAGGACGGCTTCTCCACCGCCTGCGGGCACGGCACGATCGCGCTCGGCGCCTGGGCGGTGGACAGCGGACTGGTCGCCGCGCCCGACGACGGCTCCGTCCAGGTCCGTATCGACGTTCCTTCGGGCCGGGTGTCCGCCACCGTGCACCGCGAGGCCGGCCGCACCACCGGCATCACCTTCCGCAACGTCCCGGCCAGGGTGGCCGCCCGCAAGATCCCCGTCGCCACCAGCCGGGGCATGGCCGACGTGGACATCGCGCACTCGGGAGCCTGCTACGCCTCGGTGCCCGCGGCGCAGCTCGGCCTCGACGTGAACGTCGCCTCGCTGGACGATCTCGTGCGCGCCGGCCAGGAGATCCGGGCAGCACTGGCAGGCCATCCCGCCACCTGGCACCCCGACAGCCCGCTGCTGTCCGGCGTCTACGGCGTGATCCTGTACGAGGAGCTGCCCGACACCCCCCTGGGGCCCGCGCAGTGCAACGTCACCGTCTTCGCCGACGGCCAGATCGACCGGTCGCCCTGCGGCTCCGGTACCTCCGCCCGCCTCGCGCTGCTCGCCGAGGACGGCAGGCTGGGCCCCGGCGACTCCCTGCACCACGAGTCGGTCATCGGCACGGTCTTCACCGGCCGGGTCGTCCCCGGTACGGACGAAGGCATCGTCACCGAGGTGACCGGCACCGCGCACCGGACCGGGGAGCACACCTTCGTGCTGGAGCCCGGCGACAGCCTGGCGACCGGATTCCTGCTGTGAGGGGCCGACTGTGAAAGACCTCCTGTTCATCGACGCGGACGACATCGCCCGCGTGCTGTCCCCCTCCGCCGCGGCCGACGCCGTGGCCGAGGTCCTGAGGGCGGGCCTCGACCCGGAGACCTGCCCGCCCCGCGCCAACGTCCCGGTACCGGCCGGCGAGTTGCTGCTGATGCCGGCCGCCACCGGGGCGTACGCGGGGGTGAAGATCGCCGGTGTGGCCCCGGCCAACCCCGGGCGCGGGCTGCCCCGTATCACCGGCGGATACCTGCTGCTGGAGGGCGCCACCCTGATGCCCGTGGCGCTCCTGGACGGCGCCGCGCTGACGTCCCTGCGCACCCCGGCGGTCTCCGCCGTGGCCATCCGGCACCTGGCCGTACCCGACGCCGAGCACTTGGCGCTGTTCGGCGCCGGCCCGCAGGCGTACGGCCATCTGGAAGCGGTTCTCGCAGAACGGCCATTGACCAGGGTGACCGTCGTGTCCCGTACCGCGTCGGCCGCCGAGGCTCTTGTCGCGCACGCCCGTACGGCATTCGGCCTCGACGCCCGCACCGGAACCCCGGACGAGGTGTCCGGTGCTGATCTGGTCGTCTGCTGCACCACGGCACGCGAGCCGCTCTTCGACGGGCGACTGGTTCCCGAGCACGCCACCGTCGTCGCCGTCGGCTCGCACGAACCGGAGGCCCGCGAGACGGACACCGCGCTGGTGCGCCGCTCCCGCGTCTTCGTCGAGGCGCGCTCTGTCGCACTGAGGGAAGCCGGAGATCTGATCATTCCACAGCGGGAAGGGGCCCTCGCGCCTGACCAGATCGTCGGGACACTCGCCGATCTCGTGTCCGGCCGGACCGCCCCCGGACCCGGTGGCCCCCGCTTCTTCAAGAGCGTGGGCATGGCCTGGGAGGACCTCGCTGTCGCGGCCGCGGTCCACCGGGCCCTTGAGTGGACGCCCAGCACAACGTGACATTGTACGCTGGGTGCCTCGCGAACACTCGGAGGAACGACCATGGGCGACCTGAAGCAGCGCACTCTGATCACTGCCCGGGAGCGGCTGCGTGATCAGGTCGCCCAGGCCCTGCACGCCGCACTGATCGCCGGCGAACTGCGCCCGGGACAGATCTACTCAGCGCCCGGTCTCGCCGCCGACTTCGGCGTCTCGGCCACGCCGGTGCGCGAGGCGATGCTCGACCTCGCGCGCGAGGGTCTTGTCGAACCCGTACGCAACAAGGGTTTCCGGGTCACAGAGTTGAGCGAGCGCGACCTCGACCAGTACACCGAACTGCGTGCTCTCATCGAGGTTCCCACCATCGGCAGGATCACCGAGAAGTGCTCCCGGGACGCGATCGAGGACCTCCGCCCCCTTGCCGAGGCCATCGTGGAGCGCGCCCGCGAGCACGACCTCATCGGCTATCTGGAGGCGGACCGCCGCTTCCATCTCGCCCTCCTCGCCCTGTCCGGCAACGAGCGGCTGGTCGAGACGGTCGGCGATCTGCGCAAACGCTCGCGGCTGTACGGCCTCACCGCGCTCGACGAGCGCGGTGAGCTGATCTCCTCCGCCGAGGAGCACCTCGAGCTCCTCGACCACATGGTGACCGGTGACCCGGAGGCCGCCATGGCCTGCATGACCCGGCATCTCGGACACGTACGTTCCGTGTGGGCACAGGACCACGACGAATCCGTCTGACCGGGGCCCAAGTGGATGCCCGGCCACCGGTGGTCATTCCCAGGGCGCTCCCCTGGGTCGTGAACGCCCGCTTTGGCGCACGGGCGTACCCGGCGTGGCGTACGGGAAGCTCTGGACGGGATCGGCGTGGACATCGATCTGGTCATCGAAGCTTCGCGACCAGTCGTCGTCCCGCCGCTCAGAGCCAGCCGCGGCGGCCGGCCTGGACGCCGAGCTGGAAGCGGGTCTGCGCGCCCAGGACTTCCTGGAGGCGGGCGATGCGGCGCGCCACTGTCCTTTCGCTGACGCCGAGTTCGCGGGCGATGGATTCGTCGGTGAGTCCGCCGCTGAGGTAGGTGAGGAGCTGCCGGGTGTCGTCGGTGGGGGCGTCGCCGACGTCGTCCATGGACTCGTCGGTGGTGGGGAGCGGAACGGCCATCTGCCAGTAGGACTCGAACACGCCGATGAGGCCGTCGAGCAGGGCGGATTGCTGTACGGCGATGTGATGGCGCCACTGATGGTCCCGCGGGGGTACGTGGACGACGGCGAAGCGGTCGTCACAGATCAGCAGGTTCAGCGCGACGTTGGGGAAGACGCGGGCGCGTTCACCGAGGGTGACACAGGCATTGATGGCCTCCCGGCCCAGCGGGTCACGCAGTACCTGGGCGCCGTAGACCACTGAGTACGCGACGCCGCGCGCGAGCGCCTCCCGACAGCCGGGCGCCACGTTCGGGGGCGTGGCGAGGCGGCCGGGGGAGCCGATGGACAGAGCGCGGACCTGTTGCACCGCCTCGTCATGGACGCGCCGAGCCAGCGCTTTACGGGGCTCCTCCGCGCGAACGATCTCGATGTATCCGGGGCCTTCGGGGTGGTGATCGCGCCAGAACTGGGAGAGTTCGTCGGCGCCGTCGCGCAAAGCACCGAGTTCTTTGGCGCGGATCTCCGCGAGGGCTTCCAGCGCGGCGCGCGGGGGGCGGGCGAGGAGCCGCTCGCCATCCGGTTCGACCAGACCCAGGCCGGTTAGTTCGCCGGCTGCCGCGTCGACGGCGTCCGGGGTCACGCGCAGGATGCTCGCCAGTGCGGCCGACGTTGTCGGGCCGCGCTGGACGAGCGTGAGGTAGGTGTCCTCAGCAGTCGCGGTGAGCCCAATAGCCCGAAGTGGATGCATATTCCAATCATTGCACCGATCCACTCCATGTCGAGATCATGTTCACATGGTGACTGCCGTTGGGCAGGGTGTGGCCGGAGTGATGTTTCGTCAGGCGAGAGACAGTCGCAGTCACATTGATTGTTCGCATGGGCACATGGAGCGTGTCAGGTTCTTGCCATGCCGGATCCCGACGGTGCCGATGGCTCTCTCCGGAAGTGATTCTCCGCAAGCTCTTGGCCAGGGTGCGGCTCACGCGATGGTGCCGGTGGTGCGAAGGGCGCCGCGCGGGAGTTCCCGTGCGGCGCCTCCGCTGTGGGTGGGTCGTGTTACTTCAGCGCGTAGGCCCGGGTGACGGTCTGGACCGTGCGGTTGCCGGCCTTGTCCCAGACTTCGGCCTTGATGCTGACGTAGCCGTTGGAGTCGGACAGGTTCGCGTTGGTGAAGCGGGCCTTGAAGGAGTTGTCGTCGGTGCGGTCGACGTCGGCGCTCTTCCAGGTGGCGCCGTCGTCGTAGCTGACGGAGAACTTCGCTCCGGCCATCCGGCTGTCGCCGGTGAAGCCCTGGGCGCGGGAGGCGTCCACGGTGATCGTGGAGCGGGTGCCCGCGGCCACCTGGTTGAACAGGGAGGTTTTCATCCGGTAGTGGGGCTGGATGACGGGCAGTGTCTCGCAGGTGGTCGCCTGGGGGATGACCGTCTTGCAGTCGGGCGTCGCCGTCGACGTCGGTGCCGCGGAGGTGAAGCCGTACTCGGTGACGACCTTGCCGCCGAGCTTCACTGTGCTGTCGGCATGGGCGTTGGTGGAGACAAAGGTGTAGTCGGCCTTCTCCGGCACGAAGATCCTGGAGGCGTCCGTGATCTGCTCACCGTTGCGGTAGTACGCCCAGGTCCGGTTCATACCCCAGTACGTCCAGTGCGTCGGGTCGCTGTCACCGCCGTAACCCGGCGAGAAGGTGGCACTCACGTCGGAACGGCAGAACGAGCACGCGGAGCGGGAAACGACGGACGGATGCTGCACGGGCGCCCACCAGTGCGCGGCGACCGAGGTCCCGGGCCGGTAGCTGCGCACTGTCTCGAGCATGTCCACTGGTCCGTTGCGGGAGGAGTCGACCGTGGTCTGGTATGTGAGGTCCGGACGGGCCAGCATGTAGTCGTCGCGTTCGGTGCCCAGTTGCACGTTCCGCGACAGCCGGAAGGAGTACGCGGGGCCCGGACCCCAGGAGTCCACGCGGTAAGTGGTCGTCTGGTCGGTGCCGTTGCTGTGGAACGAGTTGTGGACCTTGGCGTAGTCGGCCTTCTTGCTCGGGGTCGACAGGTTCGCCGGGATACCGGTGTTCCAGTTGTACTGGCCCGTGTACTGGTAGCGCGACTCCTTGATGCTCCGGACGTCGATCGTGGTCCGGGCGGCTGCGACATCGGCGGTGAGCCTGCGGCCTTCGTCGTAGTTGACGGCGAAGAACGGCACGTTCACCCCGTCGACGTACACGCTGAGGGGCGCGTCGACGGTGGGTACGAGGACGATCGCGGCGGCGCCGGCCGCCTCCACGCGCTGGATCACCCGGTTGTTGGCATCGATGTTGTCCAGGTGCAGAAGGGCCGCCTTGCCCTTGAGGTCGAGTCCCGCCAGGTCCTCCTCGGTTCCGGCGCCGACGTCCACGGCGTCATAGCGGCTGTGGCCGTCGAACCGCTTGATGTAGTCGGTGGTGATGGGCGTCAATGCGTACGAGTCCGGCCGGGTCACCGATGCCCGGATCAGCGGCTCGCGGCGTGATTGGTAGAACGAGGCCCACAGCTCGCCGTCGCCCTTCTTCGGTGCCTCGACCGGGATGGCGCCCGCGTGCATCCTGCTGCGGACCACGTCGTTCATGCCGAAGCGCTCTATCAAGCTCCCGTTCTCCGCCACGCGGGCGAGGCTGTACACGAAGGTCGCGGTCTCCAGGGGCCGCTTCTCGTCGCGCACGTCCAGCTTGAAGTCGGTGGCTGTGGTGCCGTCGACGGTCAGCTCGGTGTCACGGGAGGTGAGGTCGATCGTCGGAAGAGCGAAGAGGTCGGCGGCGCCGAGCCTGCCCCCGCTGAGCCGGGTGTACACCCCACCCATCATGCTGTAACGCCCTGCGGGAAGGCGCAGTTCGAGCTCCCCTGTGGAGCCGTTCAGGAACTTGGAGGTGCCAGAGCTCATCCCGCTGAGGATGCCGAAGAAACTGCTCGGCTGGCCCTTGCGGTCCTTGAAGTGGACGGTGAGCTTGTGATGTTCGCGCTCCATGTCCAGGCCGATGGCGGTGTGGGCGGTGGCGCCCGAGGAGCTGGTGAGGGTGAGGGTGCCGTTGGTCAGGCCGGTCGGGGCGAGGTTCGGGTCGAGGGTGACGGTGATTTCGGTGCTGGCGCCCGGGGCCACCTCGACCGGTTCCGGGACGGTGACCGCGCCCTGCGGGATGTTCCCGCTGAGTGCCGAGGTCACGGTGGTGGCACTGTCCGTGGTGTTGGTGACCGTGACGGTACGGGTTTCCTTCTCGTACGTCCCCGAATGCCACTCGACCATCCCGAAGTCGGCCGTACCGGACAGCTCCAGCGCCGGGTCGAGCGCGGCGGGCACGTCCACCCGGCCGTTGCCCTGCTGGTAGACGGAGTAGGCGTTGCTGGGCTTGGCGTGCGTGACGAGTGCCGCCTTGATGCGCTGGCCGGTCCAGTCCGGGTGGCGCTGGGCCAGCAGAGCGGCGGCGCCCGCGACATGCGGAGCCGCCATCGACGTGCCGTCGGCCGCGGTGTAGTTCGCATCGACGGGCGTGCCCATGGAGGTGCCGGCGGCGCGGGCCGCGACGATGCCGACGCCGGGCGCGGTGATCTCGGGCTTGATCGCGCTGTCGCCGATGCGCGGACCGCGCCCGGAGAATCCGGCGAGGACATCGGACTTGTCGACCGCGCCCACGGTGAGCGCGGAGTCTGCCGTGCCGGGGGTGGTGACGGTGATCGCGCCGGGGCCGGAGTTGCCGGCGGAGATGACGAACAGGGTGCCGGTGGTTTCCGACAGCCGGTCCACCACCTCCGTCACTTCATCACGGGAGGAGCTCGCGGGGCCACCGAGGCTCATGTTCACCACATCGGCGCCCTGGGCCGCGGCCCACTCCATGCCGTTGATGATCCACGAGAACTGGCCGGTGCCGCGGTCGTTGAGCACCTTGCCCACCAGGAGGTCGGCGCCGGGGGCCACACCCTTGTACTTGCCGCCCGAGTTGGCGCCGCTGCCCACGATGGTGGAGGCGACATGGGTGCCGTGGCCCTTTCCGTCCTGGACCGTGGCGACGCCCGGAACAAAGCTCTGAGTGGCTGTCACCCGATCCTTGATGTCAGCGTTGTTGAGGTCCACTCCGGTGTCGAGGACGGCGACCTTGACGCCCTTGCCGTCCACGCCCTTCGCCCAGGCCTCGGGAGCGCCGATTTGCGGCACGCTCTTGTCGAGGGATGCCTTGACCTTCCCGTCGTACCAGAGGCGGGAGACCTTCGATGCAGCGTTCGGGGCGGTGGCCATCCTGCCGTGCCGGGGCGTCTTGGAGACCGGTTTGACGGACCGCCAGAACTGTCCGGCGTTCTTCTTGTCGACCTTCACGCCCGCCATGTCGACGGTCTCCAGCAGTGCACCGGGGTCGGCGGCGGGCAGCTTGTCGGCGCGCGTCTTGAGGGTGGCGTCCGACGGCTTGTCCGCATAGCCGACGATCACCGGGATGCTGTCACTGTGGGAGTCGGCGTAGCCGTCCTTGATGAGCCGGGTGACATTGAACAGCTCGCGGTCGACCGCGTCGGAGGCGATGGCGTCCAACGCGTCCCCGGGGATCACATACAGGGACCCGTCCGGCCCGGACATCGTCTCGAAGTGCTCGCTAGCGCTGCGGGCGTCGGCGATGTGCACCGACTCCCTGCCGCTCGCGTCCTTGACGACCTCGACGGTGTCACCGGTGACCAGGGTGACCCGGGCCGTGCTGGCCCGGTCGGCCGAGGCCGCGGGCGACAGCAGGCCGGTGGACTTCTCCGAAGCCCCGGCGGCCCCGGTCAGGCCGGGCAGCGCGGCGACAGCGGCCAGCACCACCCCGGTCGCCGCAAGCCGTCTGTATCTGGTTCCTCTTGAGTTGTTCACGTGCTCCCCTCGACTCCCTTTTTTGCGCCCGGAAGACAACGCGTCTGTCATCCCGTGGGGCAGAAGTTGCGGTCAGCTGTGCCGGATCAGGGTCGGTGAAGACCACTTCCCGGAGAAAGACGCCGGTGCTGTCCGAATCCGGCATGGCAGGAACCTGACAGAACCCCAGCCACGCCGTGGGCAGCGTGGACTCCCGACATGTCTCGCTGCGCTTCAGGGCGCAGGACTGCCGGCCGGTCCGGTGGAGGAGTAGAGGGCACCGCACGGGAGTTCCCGTGCGGCGCCCCCACTGTGGGTGGGTCGTGTTACTTCAGCGCGTAGGCCCGGGTGACGGTCTGGACCGTGCGGTTGCCGGCCTTGTCCCAGACTTCGGCCTTGATGCTGACGTAGCCGTTGGAGTCGGACAGGTTCGCGTTGGTGAAGCGGGCCTTGAACGAGTTGTCGTCGGCCCGGTCGACGTCGACGCTCTTCCAGGTGGCGCCGTCGTCATAGCTGACGGAGAACTTCGCTCCGGCCATCCGGCTGTCGCCGGTGAAGCCCTGGGCGCGGGAGGCGTCCACAGTGACCGTGAAGGGTTTGCCCGCGGCCACCTCGTTGAGGAGGGAGGTCTTCATCCGGTAGTGGGGCTGGATGACGGGCAGTGTCTCGCAGGCGGTCGCCTGGGGGATGACCGTCTTGCAGTCGGGTGCCTCCATCGACTTCGGCGCCTCGGAAGAGAAGTTGTACTCGGTGACGACCTTGCCACCGAGCTTGACCGTGCTGTCGGCATGGGTGTCGGTGGAGACAAAGGTGTAGTCGGCCTTCTCCGGCACGAACATCTTGGAGTTGGTGACGTCGATCTGCTCGCCGTTGCGGTAGTACGCCCAGGTCCGGTTCACACCGAAGTACGTCGAGTGCGTCGGGTCGCTGTCACCGCCGAGACGCGGAGAGAAGAAGGTGCCTATGTCGGAACGGCAGAACGAGCAGGCGAAGCTGGGTTCGACGGACGGATGCTGCACGGGCGCCCACCAGTGCTCGGCGACCGAGGTCCCGGGCCGGTAGCTGCGCGCCGACTCGATCATGGCCATGGACCCGCGGCTGCCGGAGGAAGTGACCCGGGCCTGGTAGGTGAGGTCCGGACGGGCCAGCATGTAGTCGTCGCGTTCGGTGCCCAGCTGGATACTCCGCCACAACCCAGAAGGGTTCCAGGGGGCCGGCCCCGAGGCGTCCAGGGTGTAAAAGCCTATCTTTCCGGCGCCGTCGCTGTGGAACGAGCTGCGGACCTTGGCGTAGTCCGCCTTCTTGCTGGGGGTCGACAGGTTCGCCGGGATACCGGTGTTCCAGTCGTACTGGCCCGCGTACTGGTAGCGCGACTCCTTGATGCCCCGGACGTCGATCGTGGTCCGTCCGGCCGCGACATCGGCAGTGAGCGTGCGGCCCTCGTCGTAGTTGACGCCGAAGTACGGCACATTCACCCCGTCGACGTACACACTGAGGGGCTCGTCGACGCTGGGAACGAGGACGATCGCGGCGGCGCCGGCCGCCTCCACGCGCTGGATCACCGCGTCGTTGCCCAAGAAGTTGTCCAGGTGCAGAAGGGCCGCCTTGCCCTTGAGATCGAGTCCCGCCAGGTCCTCCGCGGTTCCGGCGCCGACGTCCACGACGTCATAGCGGCCGTGGCCGTCGAACCGGTAGACAGAGTCGGTGGGGATGGGCGTCAGTGCATACGAGTCCGGCCGGGTCACCGATGCCTGGATCAGCGGCTCGCGGCGTGACTGGTAGAACGTGCCCCACAGCTCGCCGTCACCCTTCTTCGGTGCCTCGACCGGGATGGCACCCGCATGCTGCTCACTGAGGGCCGGGTACGTGATGCCCAAGCCCTCAAGCAAGCTCTTGTCCTCCCCCGCGCGGCTGAGGCCGTACGTGTAGTCCGCGGTCTCCAGGGGCCGCTTCTCGTCGCGCACGTCCAGCTTGAAGTCGGTGGCTGTGGTGCCGTCGACGGTCAGCTCGGCGTCATGGGAGGTGAGGTCGATCGTCGGAAGGGCGAAGAGATCGATGGCGTAGTTCGTGAAATTGTCCCCGCTGCTCTGGGTGTACACCAAACCCAGAATGCTGTAACGATCCGCGGGCAGGCTCACTTCGGCCTTCCCTGAGTTGTAGCCGGACCCAAACTTGAGACCGTTGAGACCGTCGCTCAGCCCCGTGAGGGCGTAGAGGAAACTGCTCGGCGTCTGGCCCTTACGGTCCTTGAAGTGGACGGTGAGCTTGTGCTGTTCGCGCTGCTTGTCCAGGCCGACGGCGGTGTGGGCGGTGGCGCCCGACGAGCTGGTCAGGGTGAGGGCGCCGCTGGTCAGACCGGTCGGGGCGAGGTTCGGGTCGAGGGTGACGGGGATCTCGGCGCTGGCGCCCGGGGCCACCTCGACCGGTCCCGGGACGGTGACCGCGCCCTGCGGGATGTTCCCGCTGACTGCCGGGGTCACGGTGGTGGCACTGTTTGTGGTGTTGGTGACGGTGACGGTACGGGTTTCCTTGTCGTACGTCCCCGGCTGCCACTCGACCTGACCGAAGTCGGCCGTATCGGACAGCTCCAGCGCCGGGTCGAGCGCGGCAGGGACATCCACCCGGCCGTTGCCCTGCTGGTAGACGGAGTAGGCGCTGCTGGGCTTGGCGTGCGCGGTGAGTGCCGCCTTGATGCGCTGGCCGGTCCAGTCCGGGTGGCGCTGGGCCAGCAGAGCGGCGGCGCCCGCGACATGCGGAGTCGCCATCGACGTGCCGCTGAGCGAGGTGGAGTGCGCGTCGACGGGCGTGCCCAGGGAGGTGCCGGCGGCGCGGGCCGCGACGATGCCGACGCCGGGCGCGGTGATCTCGGGCTTGATGGCGCTGTCGCCGACGCGCGGGCCGCGGCTGGAGAATCCGGCGAGGACATCGGACTTGTCGACCGCGCCCACGGTGAGCGCGGAGTCGGCCGTGCCGGGACTCTCAATGGTGCTCGCCCCGGGGCCGGCGTTGCCGGCGGCGATGACGAACAGCGTGCCGGTGGTCGCCGACAACCGGTCCACCACCTGCGTCATCGGGTCACTGGGGGAGCTCGTGAAGCCGCCCAGGCTCATGCTCACCACATCGGCGCCCTGGGCCGCGGCCCACTCCATGCCGTTGATGATCCACGAGAATTCGCCGGTGCCCCCGTCGGCGAGTACCTTGCCCACCAGGAGGTCGGCGCCGGGGGCCACACCCTTGTACTTGCCGCCCGAGTTGGCGCCGCTGCCCACGATGGTGGAGGCGACATGGGTGCCGTGGCCGTTTCCGTCCTGGACGGTGGCGGCGCCTGGAACAAAGTTCTGAGTGGCTGTCACCCGGTCCTTGACGTCGGCGTTGTTGAGATCCACTCCGGTGTCGAGGACGGCGACCTTGACGCCCTTGCCATCCACGCCCTTCGCCCAGGCCTCGGGCGCGCCGATCTGCGGCACGCTCTTGTCGAGGGATGCCTGGACCTTCCCGTCGTACCAGAGGCGGGAGACCTTCGATGCAGCGTTCGGGGCGGTGACCATCCTGCCGTGCCGGGGCGCCTCGGAGACCGGTTTGACGGACCGCCAGAACTGTCCGGCGTTCTTCTTGTCGACCTTCACACCCGCCATGTCGACGGTCTCCAGCAGCGCACCGGGGTCGGCGGCGGGCAGCTTGTCGGCGCGTGCCTTGAGCGTGGCGTCCGACGGCTTGTCCGCATAGCCGACGATCACCGGCAGGCTGTCACTGCGGGAGTCGGCGTAGCCGTCCTTGATGAGCCGGGTGACATTGAACAGCTCGCGGTCGACCGCGTCGGAGGCGATGGCGTCCATCGCGTCCTGGGGGATCACGTACAGTGCCCCGTCCGGGCCGGATATCGTCTCGAAGTGCTTGCTGGCACGGTCGGCTTCGGCGATGTGCACCGATTCTTTGCCGCTCGCGTCTTTGATGACCTCGACGGTGTCACCGGTGACCAGGGTGATCCGGGCCGTGCTGGCCCGGTCGGCCGAGGCCGCGGGCGACAGCAGGCCGGTGGACTTCTCCGAAGCCCCGGCGGCCCCGGTCAGGCCGGGCAGCGCGGCGACAGCAGCCAGCACCACCCCGGTCGCCACAAGTCGTCTGTATCTGGTCCCTCTTGAATTGTTCACGTGCTCCCCTCGACTCCCTTTTTTTGCGCCCGGAAGGCAACGCGTCTGTCATCCCGTGGGGCAGAAGTTGCGGTCAGCTGTGCCGGATCAGAGTCGGCGAAGACCACTTCCCGGAGAAAGACGCCGGTGCTGTCCGAATCCGGCATGGCAGGAACCTGACAGAACTCCAGGCGTCCACGCCCCCTTGCGAACGCTTGACATGAACGTCTCCCGCCGAATGAAACGTCACTCCAGACAGCCGGATCAGCCGTCTTGATGCGGCGGCGACGTTCTTGGCGAGGCGCTCTGGGCTGCGGGAGCGGTCCTACCCGCATGCGGGGGTTGCCGGCGGCTGAGAAAAACGCTTGGACTCCGCGGGCGCTGTCGCGGGACACTGAGGTTCCGGGCCTGGCCTCCCCGTACTCGCACACATGCGTCGCCACGAGCTGCGCGGGGGCTCTGCCGCCGTGCCCCGCCTGTCGCACGACGACCCGAGCGACGCACTCACTCGAACCGAAGCTCCGCGCGGCCACTGAGGCAACGGCTTCACCCCGCAGAAGCACGAGGCGGGATGCCGCACGACCACACAGGGTTGGTAGGGGATCGCCTGAATCGCGCGAAGCTCCGGGCAGGGGCCCGGTGCTCCTTGCACTTCGTTACTACGGAAGGGAGTTGGCCAGGCTCCGGCGGCTGGCGGTGCCCGGGATGCTGTTGCCGGCGCTCGGCAACATCGGCATCGCCTACATCGCGCCGCTGATCGTCGCCAAGCTCGTCGGCCGGATCGCCGGCGACGCCGGTACCTCCATCGGCTCGACGCTGCCCTACGTCCTTGCCTTCGCCGGCGTGCTGCTCCTCGCGGAGACGCTGTGGCGTATCGGCCTGCACTTCCTGAACCGCCTCGACGCCCTCGGCATCGAGCACCTGTACGTGATCGGCATGGACGAACTGTTCGCCAAGGACGCCGCGTTCTTCCACGACAACTTTGCCGGCTCGCTGACCAAACGCGTTCTGAGCTTCGCCTCCCGCTTTGAGGAACTCGTCGACACGCTGACATTCTCGATCGTGGGCAGCCTCGTGCCGCTGGTGTTCGGGTCTGTGGTGCTGTGGCAGTACGAACCGCTCCTCGTTGTCGGGTTGTTGGCGATGATCGCGCTGACGGCGCTGTGTGTGGCGCCCCTCATCCGTCGCCGCCAGTCGCTCGTCGACCAGCGCGAGGAGGCGATCGCCCGGGTGTCGGGCCACGTCGCCGACAGCCTGATGAACATGGACACGGTCCGGGCGTTCGCCGCCGAGAACCGCGAGGCCGCCGAGCACCGGTCCCGCGTCGCGGAGTCACGGCGGCTCACGCTGAAGTCGTGGGACTACGGCAACCTGCGCATCGACACGCTGGTCGCGCCGATGTCCGTGCTGACCAATGCGATGGGTCTGCTGCTCGCGGTTACTCTCGGCGGTGGTGGGCACGGCGTGGAGGGGGTCGTTGTCGCCTTCACGTACTACACCAACGCGACGCGGATCATGTTCGAGTTCAACCAGATCTACCGCCGCCTGGAGAGCTCGATGACGGAGGCCGCACAGTTCACCGAACTGCTCCTGGCGCCGCCGACCGTGCTCGACCCGGTGGCGCCGGAGCCACTGCTGTCCCGGGCCGCCGATGTCCGCTTCGAGCAGGTGACCTTCGCCCACGCGGGTGCGGAGCCGCTCTTCGAGCGCCTCGACCTGGCCGTGCACAGCGGGGCGAAGATCGGCCTTGTCGGCCGGTCCGGTGGGGGCAAGACCACGCTCACCCGGCTGCTGCTGCGGATGACGGACATCGACGCCGGCCGGATCCTGATCGGGGGTCAGGACATCCGCACGCTGCGTCAGGCCGATGTGCGCAGCCTGATCGCCTACGTGCCGCAGGACCCGGCGATGTTCCACCGCACGCTGCGGGACAACATCGCGTTCGCCCGGCCGGACGCCACCGACGCCCAGATCCGCCGCGCGGCCGAGGCGGCGCATGTCACGGAGTTCGCCGACGCGCTGCCGGACGGCTTCGACACCATGGTGGGCGAGCGCGGTCTCAAGCTGTCCGGCGGACAGCGCCAGCGGGTCGCCCTCGCCAGGGCGATCCTGCGTGACGCGCCGATCCTGTTGCTCGACGAGGCGACCAGCGCCCTGGACTCCGAGAGCGAGATCCTCGTCCAGGAGGCGCTGTGGCGGCTCATGGACGGGCGGACGGCGCTCGTGGTGGCGCACCGGCTGAGCACGGTCGCCGCGATGGACCGGCTCGTAGTCCTGGACCGCGGTCGGATCGTCGAGCAGGGCACTCACCAGGAGCTGCTCGCGTCGGACGGCGCCTACGCGAAGCTGTGGCGGCACCAGTCGGGCGGCTTCCTCGACGGTACTCCCGCGCCGCAGGCCAACCTGCACTGAAGGCCGGCCCGGTGGGAGGCGGCATCATTCACGGCGCCGGGCAGGTGGATGCCGTCGGCGGCCATCCGCGCAAGGTCGTCGAGCTTGCCCGTCTGTCACCGTTACGCTGGCGGGCGCACGCCGAGGTTCCCCTCTTTCTTGCGGACAGGTGGTTGGATTTGCTGTACATCGCGTTCCTGCGCGGGATGAATGTTCCGGGCCGTTCGGTGAAGATGGAGTACTTGCGCAGCCTGTTCACGGACATGGGATTCGACTCCGTGCGCAGCTACATCCAGAGTGGGAACGTCTTCTTCGAGTCCGGCGAGACCGATCGTGCCGCGCTCAGTGACCGGATCGGTGGCCATCTCGGAGAGACGCTCGGCTACGAGGTCGCGGTCTGTCTGCGTACGGTCCCGGAACTGGAGGCGCTGATCGCGCTCGACCCGTTCAGGGACGTCACGGTCACCCGCGACATGCGCTGCTGCGTGGTGTTCACGACCGAGCGGATCGATCCGGACCTGGCTTTGCCTATGATCTCTCCGAAGAAGGACATGGAGATCATGGGCAGCACCGAGTACGACGCCTTTGTCGTCTGGTATCTGATCAACGGCAAGGCGCCCGCGGCCAAGGGCTTTCAGGAACGCGCGCTGGGACGCGACGCGACGACGCGCTACTTCCACACCGTGGTGAAGATTCTCGACGCGGCCAAGAAGGGCGCGTCCTGACGCTCACGTGCCCGTGTCTACAGGCGCGGCCACGGCCGGGCCCCGAGACGTTCGATGTCGGTGTTGAAGCGCCTCAGATAGGAAGCGAAGGCGGCGATGTCCTCTTCCGGCCAATCGACCATGACCTGTTCCAGGGAGCGGACGATGCCCTCCCTTTCCGTGTGGAGTACGCGTGCGCCCTCGTCGGTGATGCGGAACTTGCGGGCCATGCCGCCGTCAGGGTCCGGGATGCGCTCCACGAGTCCGGCGCGCATGATCGCAGCCGTCTGCCGGTTCAGGGTGGAGGCGTCCAGTCCGAATGCGTCGCTCAGTTCGCCGATGGACATCGGCCCCTGCACGTGAATGCGGCTGAGCAGGATGTAGGCGCTGCGCTCCAGGGACCCGTCCCTGCGGTGTTTGCCTCGCTGGTTCAAGAACGTGTGGCGACTGAGCAGCATCTGCTCGTACTCGACCTCGTGTGTTGCCCGGGCCATGCGCCTGTCGCCTCCTGCGTGCTGCCGGGCCGCTCTCGCTCCCGACCGGGCGGCCCGCTCTCCATTATCTCACAGGTGTGCACCATGCATAGAAAGTGCATGGTGCACATTCAATGGTTGGTCACCCGTGGCGTTGTGTCCGGCGAAGGTGTGCCCCGGTTTCGACGTGTCCGATGCCGTGCTCGGCCAGCGGGCCGACGCTCAGACCGAGTCGACGGCACTCGGCGAGCAGGCCGGGCAGCGCACTCAGCGTGGCTCGCCACGCGCCCGGCGCGCTCCATCCGTCCGCGTCGTGCAGCAACACGGTGCCACCGCCGGTCAGACCTGCGAGGACCGATGCTCTTACGGAGCGGGCATCGGCGTCCGCCGTCCAGTCCCGGCCCCAGGCCGACCACAGCACCGGTCGCAGCCCTGCGCGGCGGGCAGCAGCCAGGCGGCCGCCGGTGAGGATGCCGTAGGGCGGCCGGTACCACTGCGGGACGGTCCCACAGATCCGCCGTACCGCGCCGACGGTTCGCTTTACCTCCCGTACGTCGCGCAGCGGTGTAGGAAACCAGGGGCGCTCGTGATGCCAGCCGTGCACCGCGACTTCATGACCACCGGCCACAAGCGCCACGCCAAGGGCGGGATGACGTTCCAGCGAGTCGCCGACGACGAAGAAGGTGGCCCGCACCCGGTACTCGTCCAGGACGCGCAGGACGTGCGGGGTGCTGGCCGGGTCCGGCCCGTCGTCGAAGGTCAGCGCCACGTGAGAGGGATGACCGTGACCGTCCAGCGCGGGGCTAAGGATCCTCCGTACGGGCGGCAGCCACGTGGCGGCGGGCCCCATGTGCCACGCGGCAGCCACCCCGGCGGCCGCACCCAGAGCGCCGACCATCACGCCGGATGACACCGCCGTCCGCCCTGCGGCGGAGCGTCTTACCATCGTTGTTCGTCCTTTCCGGAGACCACGGGGGAACTGCTCAGATGCACGCTGGCGAACGCGATGAGCCCGAGCGCCGCAGCCTCCGGCAGCACCCGCCAGCCCAGTTCGATCCGCTCCTCGAACAGCAAGACGCCCAGAATGACGCTCAGCAATGAGTCGCCGAGAGTGAGCGCGGGCTGCGAGGCGCCCAGCGAGCCCGCCCGCAGCGTGGCCTGCAGCATCAGGAACGAGCCCAGGCCGACGGCCGCGGCCGCGTAGATCTGCCACGTGGTGAACAGCATCCCGACTCCGCCGGACAGCAAACCGAGCGTGTCCTTGATCAGCGCCGCGGTGAAGGAGAAGCCGACGGCGGTCGCTGACCCCAGCACCACCGCACGGGCGGAGCCCCGCAACCCCATTCCCACCATGATCAGCACAGTCGACACGGCGACGGTGGGCACAGCACTGAGCAGCCACCTCTTCGGCGGCATGGTGTCCGCGCCACCGGTCGGGCTGGCCAGCAGGAGGAAGGTCGCCAGGCCCAGCGCCATACCGAGGAACGCCCCCCAGGTCCGCGCCCCGGGAGGCCGCCGGAAGACCGCCGCAGCCAGCACCGACGTGAACAGCAGCTCCGTCGTCATCACCGGCTGCACCACAGCCAGTGGCCCGGTCGCCAGGGCGAGGGCCTGCGCCAGCCCCGAGACCAGCAGCAGTCCGGCACCCCAGCGCCAGGCCGGGCGGCGGACGAAGCTCAGGATCCCGAGACGATGGCTGCCCGTGAGGCCGGGCAGGTCCGCTGCCGCAGCGCGGCGCTGCAGCACGGAGGCTGCCGCGTTCCCGAGCGCGGCGAACAGCGCCAGCACCACGGAGACGATGATCACGTGTCACCCACTCTGCGCGCGTGTCCGTTGCCGGGGGCCCGTTCAGCCGAATCGCATGGCCAGCTTGCGGAAGAGCTGCGGAGCCATGCCCTGCAGCCGCCCCGGCACGCCAAGCCAGCCCGGTACGGTGATCTCGTCCCGGCCACCGGCGAGTGCCTTCTCGACCGCTGCCGCGACCCGCCCGGCGGGTACCGGTCGTGGCCAGGACCGGGTGTACGGGGTGCCACGGCGGGTGAAGAACGGTGTGTCCACGGGGCCTGGCAGCACCAGGCAGACGTGGACGCCTGTGCCCCGGAGTTCGTAGCGCAGGCTCTCCGCGAACGCGATCAGCGCGCCCTTCGTCGCCGCGTAGACCGCCTCGTCCCGTACACCGAACCGGCCGGCGACAGAGCCGATCAGCACCAGCCGGCCCGACCTGCGGGACACCATCTGAGGCAGCACCAGGCGGACGAGGTGGAGTACGGCGCAGATGTTGACACTCACCAGACGGTCCACCGTGGCGGGTGGCATGTCGGTGTACGGGCCGGCCCAGCCGAGCCCCGCTCCGGCGACGAGCGCGTCGACTCTTCCGCTGTGCGCCAGTGCCGCCTCGGCCAGTTTGCGGCAGCCCTCCTCGGAGGCCAGGTCCATCGGCAGCGGGGCACCGGCGGTGCGGGCGGCGACACTGCCGAGCCGGCCCTCGTCCCGCCCGTTGAGCAGCAACTCCCATCGCCCGCCGACCGCGAGTCGTGACGCGATTTCGGCGCCGATACCGGAGGAGGCCCCGGTGATCAACGCGACCGGCCGCGGGCCGGGGGCGGGCGGACCGGCCGCGACCGACCGCGTAGCGTCGGTCCCGGTTGCCGGGGTGCCGTGGGCTGGGTGGCTCTTGTGCATGGGTTTCCGTCCTCCGGGGTCGCCGACATCCTGGTGAAGCACCAGCCGGTGGCGGCCCGTATCGAGTCATCCTTCATGCAACCAGCGCACCGGCAATCGTGCTCGTCCGCACCTGGGCTAACGGCCCGCCAGTCCGGGGTTGGCGCACTGGCCGCGATGCGAGGAATATCCAAGAATGGGACGCCGGATTCTGATCGTCAGCGCGAGCATGGGCGCCGGACACGACGCCGTGGCCGCCGAACTGGCCGGGCGGCTGCGGGCCGGCGGCCACCTGACCGCGCGCGTGGACCTCCTCGACCTCCTGCCCCCCGGCGCCGGGCGCGGGCTGCGCGCCGCATACCGCACGGCGCTCCGCCACTGCCCAGGGGCCTACGCGGCGGTGTACTCGGCATTCTTCCGCGACCGCGGAGAGCAGCGCGACCGGAACGGCTGGGCACCGAGCACCGGGCCGCTGGCCGCAGCCCTGGAGCCGCGCCTGCGCGACGTCGTCGAGCGCTGGCACCCGGATGCGCTCGTCTCCACCTTCCATCAGGCTGCTCAGGTCACAGGTCGGCTGCGGGCCCAGGGCGGTGACTGTCCGCCCAGCACGGTCGTGGTCACCGACTTCGCCGTGCACCGGCAGTGGCTCCATCCGAGCAACGACCTGCACCTGTGCCTGACCGAGGCCGCCGCGGCGCGCGTCCGTGCCAGGACCGGACGCCCGGCGGAGGTGTGCGGCCCGGTCGTGCCTCCGGCCTTCGCCGCGGCGGCCCACGAGAGTGCGGGCGCGCGGCCGTCGCGCTGGGCGCGGGAGTTCGCGCGGCGTGGCCCCGGCCGGCCTGTTGTGCTGCTGTCGGCCGGTGCCTGGGGCGTGGGACAGGGGCTGGCGGACACCGCGCTCCTGCTCGCCGGTGCGGGCCACCTTCCGGTGCTGCTGTGCGGTAGGGACGAACGACTGCGGACCCGCGCGGCGAAGCTTCCCGGTGTCCTGGCGCTGGGCTGGGTCGAGGACCTGCCCGAGCTCATGGCGGCATCGAGTGCCCTGGTGGACAACGCCGCAGGGCAGACGGCCGTGCAGGCCCTCGCCGCCGGCGTACCGGTCGTCGGATACCGTCCGATCCCCGGCCACGGCGCCGAGGGCGTCACTGAGATGGCCGCCGCAGGCCTCACCGAGCACGCTGCCGACACGATCGGGCTGCTCAGTTCACTCGACCGGCTGCTGCGCCCCGGCCCCGAGCGGGACCGACGGATTGCCGCCGGGCAGGCTGTCTTCACCGCCGACGCGGCCGACATGGTCGCCTGGTGACGGCGTACGGCGCGGTCAGTCCCTGGCGAGGAAGACGGCTCGGCCGCAGGAGCGGGACGAGGACCTGGAGGAGCGGCGCGACCGCCTCGTCGGACGCTCCGCCGAGACCGGCCGGTCGGTGATCTCGGTTCCGTTCCGAGCCTGGAGCATCGACCAACGGATCGCCCGCCTCCCATGTGCCGGTCGGTCTTACATGACTGCTGTTACCGAGCGCGCTGCACCGGCCGTGCCAGCTCGACATTGAACTGGGCCCCGGCCAGCAGAGCGAGATTGGTGAACCAGATCCAGATCAGGAAGATGACGAGCCCGGCGAGCGATCCGTACAGCCGGCTGTAGGAACCGATGTGGGTGGCGTACAAGGTGAATCCGGCCGATGCCACGAGCCACAGGGACGCGGCGAGCACTCCGCCCGGCAGCCCCCGCCGCAGCCCTTTGGCCGCCGCCGGGCCGGTACGGAACAGCACCGTGATCAGACAGGCGACGAGAAAAATCAGGATGGGCCACTTCAGCAGCGTCCAGACCGTGTCACTTGCGTGTGCGAGGCCCATCCGGTGTCCCAGCCAGTGCGCCGGCGGCCCGGTCAGCACCAGCGCGAACGCGCTGGTCATCAGCAGCAGAAGCAGTCCGACTGCGGTGGTCACGATGATGTGCGCCTTGCGCAGTGCGGGCCGTGTGTCGCGGACGCCGTACAAGGCGTGCAGAGCACGGCGGAAGACGGCCAGATAGCTGGAGGCGGACCACACGGCGCTGACGGCCCCTGTCGCGACCAGCAGCCACACCGGGCCGCGTTCCTGGGTCGCAGCCTCCAGGGGTTCACGCAGTGCGGCGCCGGACTCCGCGGGAGCGAAGGCCGTGATGTCGGCGATCAGCGCGTCGGTTGCTCGGGGGTTGGCGAGGCCGATGAGGGCAACGGTGACCAGGAGCGCCGGGAGCAGGGCGAGGATGGCGTAGTACGTCAGGGCGGCGGCCCAGTCCGAGAGGTCGTCGTTCCACAGGGAGACGGGGGTGCGGCGCAGGGCGGCCCGGTAGTGGGCCGCCCGCCCCGAGGGCGCGCCCTGGTGGGGGACGGTTCCCGAGGCGGTGGGTGTGGTCTTGCTGGGCACGCTGGTCTCCGGGGGGACGTGGTCAGGCACGGCGCGGCCTGGCGGCGCCGGGGGAGGCAGCGGATCCCCCGGGGTACGGACGCCCTTTGCTACCACCTTCCCTCGTGCCTCCGATCATGGGTCGTACTCCTGCCGTGTCCAGGGCCACCTGCACTACCGGACGAGTCCGTCCCGGCAACCCGGATGCGGGACGCGCGCCTCGCCCCCTGTGCCACCAGCCCATTCGTGTACTCGGCACGGGTCACGCGGGACGCGATGCCGCCCATTGACCCAAAGCTGCGGCGCGCGGACCGGTTCACGGGGCGTGAGGCCTTCGGCGCGACGGGATGTGGCACGGTGAACATGCAGCCCAATGGATCACCCGGAGTGGATCACCGAGGAGGAGATTCCGTGTCGAAGCCACCGCTTTCCGAAACCGCCATCGCCATGCTGCAGAAGCCCAACCAGGCCGTCATCGCGACGCTTCGGGCCGACGGCCAGCCGGTGTCCACGGCCACCTGGTACCTCTGGTACGACGGCCGGATCCTGGTCAACATGGATGAGGGCCGCAAACGGCTCGAACACATCCGCAACGATCCCCGGGTCACGCTCACCGTGCTCGACGAGGGGAACTGGTACACCCACCTCAGCATCATCGGGCACGTCGCCGACGTACATGAGGACAAGGACCTCGCCGACATCGACCGCCTGGCCCAGCAGTACCTCGGCACGCCGTACCCGCAGCGCGACCGCGGCCGGGTCAGCGCCTGGATCGAGATCGACCGCTGGCACGGCTGGGGCACGCTCAAGGAGAACAGCCAGCCCGGCTGACCCGCGCGCCGCGGCGTTCGGCACACACGCTCTCCGCCGTGTCAGGATCACCCACACACGGCCTGTACGAGGGCGGCCCTGCGCGTCGCGATCGCAAACACCAGACACCGAGCGGAGGTGGCAGTCGCCGCCGAGCCGGCGCAACCTACGCCTCGTCACCCAGGCTCGGTTTTGCCGCCTGTCAGCGGGTTGCGCGGAGGGGTGTACGTCGTGACCAGAGGCCACCCCGGGGTAACCGGGCGTGCGGCCCACTCCGCTGCCGGTGGCGGCCGGCGGTGGGAGAGCAACCTGATGCCGATCGGTATCACGTTACTTTCCCACCGCCGCCCCGCCTGCCGGGGCACCGGACCGGACAGTCCGCCGAGATCAGACCGCCGGGGCCGGGAAGGTCGGGTACTCGACTCCGGAGACGTGCTGGACGACGCGGATGACCTGGCAGGAGTAGCCGAACTCGTTGTCGTACCACAGGTAGAGGATCGCGTTGTCGCCGTCGACCTTGGTGGCGCCGGCGTCGACGATCGACGCGTGGCGCGAGCCGACGAAGTCCATGGAGACGGCGTCGGGGGCCGTGGTGAAGTCGATCTGGCGCTTCAGCGGCGAGTTCAGCGAGACGTCGCGGAGGTACTCGAGGACCTCCGCGCGGGTGGTCTCGCGGCCGAGGCGCAGGCTGAGGATCGCGATCGAGACGTCCGGCACCGGGACGCGGATCGAGCTGCCGGTGATCGGCGCCTTGAGGTCCGGCAGGGCCTTGGCGACGGCCGAGGCGGCACCGGTCTCGGTGATGACCATGTTCAGCGGTGCCGAGCGGCCGCGACGGTCGGCCTTGTGGTAGTTGTCCAGCAGGTTCTGGTCGTTGGTGAACGAGTGGACGGTCTCCACGTGGCCGCGCAGCACACCGTACTCGTCGTCCATCGCCTTCAGCGGCGGGACGATCGCGTTGGTGGTGCAGGAGGCGCAGGACAGGATCTGCTCGTCCGGCTTGATCGTGTCGTGGTTGACGCCGTGGACGATGTTGGGGACGTCGCCCTTGCCCGGAGCGGTCAGCACGACCTTGTCGATGCCGGGGCGCAGGTGCTTCGACAGGCCCTCGCGGTCGCGCCACTTGCCGGTGTTGTCGATGAGGATGGCGTTGTCGATGCCGTACGCCGTGTAGTCGACCTCCGACGGGTCGTTGGCGTAGATCACCTTGATCGCGTTGCCGTTGGCGACGATCGTGCTGCTCGCCTCGTCCACGGTGATCGTGCCCTGGAACTGGCCGTGGATCGAGTCCCGGCGCAGCAGCGAGGCGCGCTTGACGAGGTCCTGGTCGCCGCCACCGCGGACGACGATGGCGCGCAGCCGCAGACCGTTGCCGGAGCCGGCCTTCTCGATGAGCAGGCGGGCTACGAGACGGCCGATGCGGCCGAAGCCGTAGAGGACGACATCGCGCCCCTCGCGGCGTTCGATCTTGTTGTCGCCCGTGGCACCGGCGACGGCCTGGGCGGTGAACTCCTCCACCGACAGACCGCGGTCGTCGGTCTTGTACGTGGCGGCGAGCATGCCGATGTCGATCTGGGAAGGGCCGAGATCGAGCGTGGTGAGAGCCTGAAGGAACGGCATCGTCTCGGTGACCGAGAGCTCCTCACCGGCGATCTGCCGGGCGAATCGGTGGGTCTTGAGAATACTCACCACCGACTTGTTCACCAGGGAGCGGCTGTGGAGCAGGACCGTGACGTCCTGCTCCCGGTGCAGCTTCCCGATGATCGGGATCATCGACTCCGCGATCTCCTCGCGGTTCTTCCAGTTGGTGAACGAGTCCTCGTTGACAGTCACAGGCTTATCTTTCGAGCTAGGCGGTGCTCATATGCTAACCGCCCGCCGATTCGATCATTCACCCGGTGCCACGTGAGCGGGATCCCGTGATCGGGCCCCATGGCCACATCAGGACAGGCGACGGGCCGCCGCGCCGGGTAATGGCGCTCGATTTGCGAGGCTCTATCCCGGCTTGTCCCGCACCGGGAACGCATCCGGACCGCCCGTCGCGCTCCCGCGGCAAGCGGCAAGCGGCAAGCGGCACCGAGAAGAGTTGGTGAGGGAAGCGGCCAGCGCGGTGGACGTGCGAAGGACTCCCGGGCGGCCTACGTGCCCGGCTCCCATGGGCTGCGCCTTCGCCCTCGCCTCGCGGCGGCAATGATCGCGTTCTCCGGCGCGCACATGGTCTTATGGGACACGAGGTTCAGTTGCGGGTTGTCGACGGTAAGGACTTCGAGGGATCTTCACCGTGACACATGACCCCTCCTTCCCTTCTCCCTTCCGGGAGCAGAGCAGACATGCCCCGGAGACCCGGACCCCACTGCGCGCGTTCCTCAGGACCGAGGCAGGCAGCGCGGCGGTGCTGTTGGCCGCCACGGTGGCGGCACTGGTATGGGCGAACGCGGCTCCCGGGACGTACGCATCCTTCTGGGAGGTGCGCCTGTCGGTGACCGTGGGATCGGCAGGGGTATCGCTGGATCTGCGCGAGTGGGTGAACAGCGGCCTGATGACGTTCTTCTTCTTCGTCATCGGGCTGGAGGCGCGCCGGGAGTTCGACATGGGCGAGCTCCGGGAGCGGCAGCGGGTCATGCTGCCCCTGGTCGCAGGGCTCGCCGGGATGATCGTCCCTGTCGGGATCTACCTCGCGTTCAACTCGGGCGGTGCCTCGGCGCACGGTTGGGGCGCGGCCATGTCCACGGACACCGCGTTCGCCCTGGGCATGCTGGCGATTCTGGGACGACGGTTCCCCATTGCCTTGCGCACGTTCATCCTCACGGTGACCGTCGTCGACGACCTGCTGGCTCTGGTGGTCATCGCCCTTGTCTACACCGGGCACGTCAGCGTGCCCGCCCTGCTTTCCGCCGTGACCCTGTTCGGTCTGATCCTGCTGGTCAGGGCGGCGGGCGTACGCCACGGACTGACGTACCTGCTGATGGGGGCCGCGACCTGGGTCGCCCTGCTCAAATCCGGTGTCGATCCGGTGGTCGTGGGTCTGGCCATGGGACTGCTGACCTATGCCTACCCGGCGGCGCGCAGCGACCTGGAACGCGCGAGCGATCTGTTCGTCTCGTTCCGCGAGCAGCCCACACCTGAGCTCGAGCGCTCGGCACGCCGGGGACTGGCGTCGGCGCTGTCGCTCAATGAGCGGCTGCAACGGATGTACCACCCGTGGACGAGTTATGTGATCGTGCCGGTGTTCGCCCTCGCCAATGCGGGCATCACCATCGACGCGGGACTGGTGTCACGGGCGGCAACGTCCCCGGTCACCTTGGGCATCCTGCTCGGCTATCTGATCGGTAAGCCAGTGGGCATCACCGGTGCCTCCTGGCTGCTTGCCCGGCTGAGCCGCAATCGGCTGAGGCCTCCAGTCGGCTGGGGCGCCCTCGCCGGGGGAGGCACGATCGCCGGGGTCGGGTTCACCGTCGCCCTGCTGATCTCCACGCTCGCCTTCGAAGGAGACCGGCTCGAAGAGGCGAAGGCGGGCATCCTGGGCGCTGTGGCCTGCTCCTTCCTCGCGACCTGCGCCGTGGCGATGACGATCAGGCTCCTGCCACCGCAGCGGCGTGCACGGGTACTGCTCGGCACGGCCGAGAGGGTGATCGATCTCGCGGTCCCGGTCGACCCCGATCGTGACCATGTCCGGGGCCCGATGACCGCTCCGGTGACACTGGTCGAGTACGCCGATTTCGAATGCCCCTACTGCGGCCAGGCCGAACCAGTGGTCCGTGACCTTCTCGCCGATTTCGGTGATCTGCGCTACGTGTGGCGGCACCTGCCGCTCACCGACGTCCATCCTGGAGCGCAACTCGCCGCCGAGGCCGCCGAGGCCGCGGCGGATCAGGGGGCTTTCTGGCAGATGCACGAACTTCTCCTGAAGCACCAAGGCGCGCTCCTGGTGCCCGACCTGATGCGCTACGCGGACGAACTGGGCTTGGATGCCGAGCGCTTCCGGCGCAGTCTGCGCACCCACGCGGGGGCCGGCCGGGTCGCTGAGGACGGGGAGTCGGCCGATCTGAGCGGGGTGACAGGAACCCCGACCTTCTTCATCAACGGCCTGCTGCACCGCGGCGCCTACGACATCGATGCGCTGTCCGCCGCAGTGCGAACAGCCCGTGCGCGCGCGGGACTGACGGGGTGATCTGTCGGATGCGGTCGGTGACGGCACGGCGTTCCGGCAGCCGACGAGCCCGGGGAAGGCTTCGTGGATGACGGTTCGGCGTTTCCGGCGGTACGGAGGCGTCTAAGACCGACCGGCAATTGGGGGTGGGTGAAGGAGCGGGGCTGGGGTGCGTGCATCGCAAGGCGGAGGACCGAGCCGGATGGGGTCTCCCCTGCTCGAGCGGAGCCGAGAGCTTGGGGAAGGAGCCATGGTGATGGACGACAACGCCGCGAGGTGCGTGCCCCAGCCCCGTGACGCCGCCCCCCAATTGCCGGTCGGTCTAAACAATTGGAGCCGGGCGGAGGTCGCTTCCCGGACCGTCGGGCCCCCGGATCGACCGCCTTGGCCCATCGCTGGTCTGAGTGGCGCCGGGCCGGATTCCTGTCAGCCCGGCGTGAGCACCGCGGCGCCGTTCACGCGGTCCCCGGCAAGGTCGGCCAGTGCCTGATCAGCCTGGTGCAGGGGATAGCGGCTGACGGTGACCTGGATACCGATGCGTTCGGCGAGTTCGAGAAATTCGCGGCCGTCCTCGCGAGTGTTGGAGGTGACACTCCGCAGATTCCGCTCCTGGAAGAGATGCCGCTGATAGTTCAGCGCGGGTATGTCGGAGAGATGGATACCGGCGATGGCGAGGGTGCCCGACCGGTCGAGTCCCTCCAGGGCCACCGGCACCAGATCACCCACCGGAGCGAACAGGATCGCCGAGTCCAACGGCTCCGGTGGGCTGTCGTAGGCGCCGCCGACCGATGAAACCCCCAGGGACAGAGCGAGTTCACGTGCCTGCGCGGAACGCGTCATCACATGGACGGTCGCGCCGTCGGCCAGCGCCACCTGAGCGGCCAGATGGGCCGACGCGCCGAAACCGTAGATTCCGAGCCTGCCACCCTTCGGCAGCGCACTGCGCCGCAGCGACCGGTAGCCGATGATTCCCGCGCACAGGAGAGGGGCGAGCAAGGCCGCGTCCTCGGACTCGGGGAGCCGGTAGGCGAACGCCTCGGGAACACGCACCAGGTCGGCGAAGCCGCCGTCCGCATCCCACCCCGTGTACATGGACCGGGGGCACAGGTTCTCCCGTCCGGAGCGGCAGTAGCGGCAGGACCCACAGGTACGGCGCAACCAGGCACCGCCGACCCGGTCGCCCACCCGGAACACGCTGGTCGCCTCGCCGACTGCTGCCACGCGGCCGACGATCTCGTGTCCGGGAATTGTCGACGGACGGTGGGGAGTGAGGTCCCCCTCGGCGAGATGCAGGTCCGTGCGGCAGACACCACAGGCTTCCACCCGCAGCAGGAGTTCATCCGGGGCGGGCGCGCTCATCTGGCGGTGACTCCGTATCAGGGGACCGGTACCGATCGGTCCCGGTGTCCCGACGGCCCAGCCGCTGAGCATCTGTGTGTGGGGGAGCCCCATACCCCCAGCCTGCGGCCGCAGGGTGGGTCCGGCAAACCGGCCGGTTTCCGCATGCGCCTCGGGAATCGCAGACCGGGGCCGCTGCTGCGTCGGCGGGAGTGGGTGGTCCACCAGGTCCTCGCCCGGGGGCCATCCGGCCCATGCGCCCCGAGTTCCTGCCGAGTCAGCCTGGCAGTGCCCCGTACTGGACCTGACAGGAAGAAGGGCGATGTCATGAAGGCACTCGTCTTCCAGGGCCCCGGCCGGACCGCGTGGGGGGATGTACCGGATCCCGGCATCAAGGACGCCGCGGACGCGATCGTTCGCGTCGACACGGTGACCATCTGTGGCACCGATCTGCACATCGTCAAGGGCGATGTGCCCGAGGTCGAGCCGGGCCGTGTGCTCGGGCACGAAGCGGTGGGCACCGTGGTCGAGACCGGCGGCGATGTCCGGACGGTGCGGCCCGGTGACCGTGTGCTGATCTCGTGCATCTCCGCCTGCGGACGGTGCCGGTTCTGCCGCGGCGGACAGTACGGTCAGTGCCGCGGGGGCGGCGGCTGGGTGCTGGGCCACACGATCGATGGCACCCAGGCCGAATATGTGCGGGTGCCGTTCGCCGACCTGTCCGTACATCCGCTGCCAGGTGCCGTCGACAGTGACGGCGCGGTCCTGTTGGCCGACATCTTCCCGACGTCGTACGAGGTCGGGGTGGTGAACGGCAACGTGCGGCCCGGCGACACGGTCGCCGTGGTCGGTGCTGGGCCGATCGGTCTGGCGGCCATCATCACCGCGCGTCTGTACAGTCCCGGCCGCATCATCGCGGTGGATCTCGCGGAGTCCCGGCTGGCTACCGCGCGCACACTCGGTGCGGACGCGACCGTCAGCGCGAGCGAGGAACCCGAGCGCCTCGTCGAGGACCTGACCGATGGACTCGGTGCCGATGTCGTCATGGAGGCCGTCGGCCTACCGGAGACATTCGAGATGTGCACCCGGATGGTCCGCCCGGGCGGCCGGGTCGCGAACATCGGGGTCCACGGCAAGCCTGCGGTCCTGCACGTCGAAGACCTCTGGATCAAGGACGTCACGATCACCACCGGGCTGGTGGACACCCACTCGACGCCCATGCTGCTGGGCATGATGGCCGCGGGGCGCCTCCCGTCGGATTCGCTGATCACCCACCGTTTCGAGCTGGGCCAGATGGAGGAGGCGTACGACATTTTCTCCCGCGCCGCCGAAACCGGTGCCCTCAAGGTGGCACTGGGCGGCCCGCAGCACAACGCCGTCTCCGTCCCCGACCTGCCGTGATCCGAAGGACGTGAGGACCATGAGCGAGGGCACGCCTTCCTCCGCTTCCAGCGAGTCTCCGACCGGCCGCAGCGACCTCGGACGGCGCGTGGCAGCGCGCCGTCAGGAACTCGGTCTCACCCGTGAGGAGGTGGCCGAACGCTGCGGCGCCGCTCCTTCGTACATCGCCTATCTGGAGGACCGGGTTGCTGCACCGGCCGTCGGCGTTCTCGTGCGCCTTGCCGATGCGCTGGAGACGACTGTGGCCGAGCTGACCGGTATGACTGTGGAACGTCCCCCCGGCAGGGCAGCGGCACTGCCGGGCGCCGAACTCGTCGCGCTCAGTGACACAGAGTGCCTTCGACTCCTTTCCAGCCACGGTGTGGGCCGGATCGCGATCGTCACGGCGGACGGCCCGGCCGTCTTCCCGGTCAACTACGTGCTGACGGGCAACGAGATCGCGTTCCGGACCACCGGCGATGGACTTCTGGCCGCGTCCGCGGGAACCGAGGTGGCCTTCGAGGCCGATCACATCGACGACGCGATGAGCCAGGGCTGGAGTGTGCTGGTGGTGGGCGATGCATCAGGTGTCACCGGTGCCGAGGCCATCCAGCGACTGGACCGTGTCGCCCCCTCCCTTCCCTGGGCGGGTGGCCTCCGCACCCACTGGATGGTGGTCACCCCCACTCGTATCACCGGGCGTCGCGTGGTGCAGAAGTGAGAGACCTGCGTGTCGTCGCCGGCACGCCGCTCGAGCCGCAAACGGTGTGCAGCGGGCGGGCTCCTCGGCGGGGCCGTTCAGGCAACGTCGGCCAGCAGGTTTCCGTACCAGGGCGTGTTCCCCCAGGGTGCGCTCCACCGGGTGCCTCGTGGTGTTCGGCCGCTACCGTGGACATATGGCCCGCCCGTGACGCGCGGGCCACGGCGGAGGCACCGTGGGCGACAAGGGGACTGACCGCAACGGCGAGGAACGCCGCCGGCTGGGCACACTCCCCGGCGACCTCCAGGACCGCCTCGATCTTTCGAAGCGCGGACCCGCCGAGGCGGCGCTGCTGCTGGACGCCGTCATGTCGGTGGGAAGGGGGCTCGATCTGCCGCAGGTGCTGCGCCGGATCGTCGAAGCCGCGGTTGTCGTGGTCGATGCCGAGTACGGCGCCCTCGGGGTGCTCGGCGAGGGGACCCGCCTTGCGCAGTTCCTGCCCGTGGGCATCACGGACGAACAGAGGGAAGCCATCGGCTCGCTGCCCGAGGGGCACGGCATCCTCGGCGAGCTGATCCGCCACCCCGTGCCACTGAGGCTCAAGGAACTCGCCGACCACCGGTCGTCCCACGGGTTTCCGCCGAACCATCCCCCCATGCACTCGTTTCTGGGGGTGCCCATCCGGGTCCGCGACGAGGTGTTCGGCAACCTGTACCTGACCGAGAAACGGGGCGGCCGGGCCTTCGACGCCGAGGACGAGACGGTGCTCTCCACCCTCTCTGTGGCAGCCGGGGTCGCCATCGAGAACGCACGTCTGTACTCGGAGACGCGTGACCGGCAGCGTTGGCAGGAGGCCAACAGCGAGATCGTCGAGGGTCTGCTGAGCGGGGTGGACGAGGCGCACGTCCTGCAGATGATCGTCGACCATGCCTCGCGTATCCTCTCCGCCGACCTGGGGGTTCTGGCGCTCCCCGAGGGCGAGGGCGCCCTGCGGGTGGCGATAGCCTCCGGCGTGGACGCCGACACGCACCGCGGACTGGTCCTGCCACGCGAAGGTTCGTTCGTCGGCACAGCTCTCCGCACGGGCGAGCCGATCATCAGCCTCGACGTCGAGTGTGATCCGAGGATCACCGCCGGGCCCCCGCGATGGGCAGGGCTCGGTCCGGCCGTCGCGGTGCCGATGAAGACGGGCGGACGGGTCCTGGGGGTGCTGCTGTTGGCCCGTGTACGGGAGCGTCCCGCATTCACCGAGTGGGAGACTGCGCCCCTGCTGACGTTCGCCGGGCAGGCGGCGCTGGCGATGGAACTCACGGAACGACGTGAGTCCGCTGAGCAGATCGCCCTGCTGGAGGACCGGGACCGGATCGCCCGGGACCTGCACGACCTCGCCATTCAGCGGCTGTTCGCCACCGGTATGACCCTGCAGAGCGTGGTGCGGTTCGTGGACCATCCCCAGGCGGGTGAACGGCTGCTGCGTGCCGTGGACGATCTCGACGAGACCATCAAGATCATCCGGTCCACCATCTTCGGCCTCCGCGCACGCGAATCGGGCCGTGCCGAACAAGGTCTCCGCGTCCGCACACTGACCGCGGTGGAGCAGGCCGCGCCTGCCCTGGGCTTCCAGCCGTCTCTCCGCATGTCAGGGCTCATCGACACAGATGTGCCGGCTGAGACCGCGGACCAGGTGATCGCGGTGCTCGGCGAAGCACTCAGCAATGTCGCACGCCATGCCCGGGCGACCTCGGTGGACGCCTCGATGGTGGTCGGTGACGGAGCGCTGACGTTGGTCGTGTCCGACAACGGAGTGGGCATGCCGGAACACGCCGGCGCACACAGTGGGCTGGACAACCTTGCGCAGCGCGCCAAGAACCTCGGCGGTGCCATGACGGTCGAGCCATCGGCGGAGGGCGGCACCCGGGTGAGGTGGCGCGTGCCGCTGCGACTGACATGATCCATGGACCGCGCGGCTGGCCGCGGCGTCGGCGTCAGTACTCGCGACCGCTCGCCGAGGGCGGAGAGGAGGGCGTCGGTCTGTGCGCGGCGATCACGGCTGCCTGAATACGGCGCTCCACGCCGAGCTTCGCCAGCAGGCGGGAAATGTGGTTCTTGACCGTCTTCTCCGACAGGTAGAGGCGTTTGCCGATCTGACTGTTGGTCAGTCCTTCGCCGATCAGGGCAAGAACGTCCTTCTCCCGGGGGGACAGTGCGGAGAGCGCGTCCTCGTCCTCGGTCTTGGTGTCGGAACTCTCTCCGCGCAGGCTGTCCATCAGCCGCGCGGTGGTCGCCGGATCGAGGGTGGAGCGCCCGGAAGCCAGCGTGCGGACGGCTGTGACGAGGTCGGATCCCTTGATCTCCTTGAGTACGTAGCCTGCTGCGCCGGCCATGATGGCGTCGAGCAGTGCTTCGTCGTCGTCGAACGAGGTGAGCATCAGGCAGGCCAGTTCCGGCATCCGTGAACGCAGTTCACGACAGACGCTGATCCCGTCGCCGTCCGGGAGCCGCACATCGAGAATCGCGACATCCGGGCGCAGCGCAGGGCCACGCGCCAGCGCGTGATCGGCCGTACCGGCATCGCCGACGACCTCGATGTCGGGTTCCGCATCGAGCAGATCCTGCACCCCGCGCCTGACCACCTCGTGGTCGTCCAGCAGGAACACGCGAATAGGATGCTGTGCGGAGAACACGGCTTCGCCGCTCATGGCGCCCACCTCGCTTCTGCAGGGCTCTGCCACCGGCCCCATGTTCATCGTGGCCCGCACACCGACGGTGCACCAGAGCCGATCGGCCCCCGCACCACCCGGGCCGTTCAGTCCTCGGCGATGTCGGCCTGGGGACCGTACAGCTGGAGCAGCCTCGCCCGCGTTCCGTTCAACCGCTCCGCCACTGTCTCGGCCACGTACTTGTACACGGCCCGGCCCAGCACCGCATCGGCCGCGCACAGCGCGCGCACGGTCGCGGCCTCGAACTCCAGGGCCTGACCCGCGTGGACCACGTGTGCTCCCATGTGCCACACGTGCGGGGAACAGAGCCAGGACCAGCCCAGCAGGTCGTCCTGGCCCAGGGTCTCGACGACCGCCGGGCGGCGGCCGGGCACACGGAGATCGATCTCGACCCGGCCGGAGCGGATGATCCAGAAACGGTCGGCCCGCCTGCCCTCCTCGAAGAGGCGTGAGTCGAGGACCAGCGGCACTTCGTGTGCCGCCGTGTCGACGAGGCGCTGCCGGCTCTCGGGCGGGAGCGCGTCGAGCAGACTGTGCGTCGACATGGGGTCCTCCGTCCCTGGCGGGCGATGGCGGCTACGCGCATGACAGCCCGGTCGCGTGCCCGACCGTCCGTTGTGAACGATAGGCGGGGCTCCGGGGGAGGCTCGATCATCGGGCACCCCCAGGGGCTGCCGTACCCGAACCCGCTGAACGGCATCAGCCCGTTGACCGGCATTCCACGTGATTTTCACGGTGATCCGCTCTGCGACCCGCCCGCTTGGGCCGTATGGGGGGCGGTCCGGGACCGATCGGCCCATGGCTCGGATCTCACGCCGCAGGATTGTGGAGCACGCACCTGGGCACATACCCGGTGAGCGCCAGGAGGTGGTGGCAGTGAGCCGCATCAGAATCGTCCGTCGCCCACCGCTTCCCTCGGGGCCTCCGCCCCTCGACCTGCGAACTCCGTCAGGGCGGCCGTTGCCCTACTGAGGTCCACGACGCGCCGGTGTCCTGGAACCGTGATGCCATGAAGGGAACCCCTGGCGAAGGGACCTCTCCGCTCATGGCAGCCGTACCGTCTCTTGCCCCGTGCCTGCACTCCGTGCGGGCCATGGTCTTCGACACCGACGAAGTGATCGCCGACTCCGCCCGGAGGCATGCCGCGGCCTGGCAGAGGGCATTCGACGCCTGGCGGTCGGAGCGGGAGGGACAGCGGCCCTTCGATCGGCGGCTCGGGCTCGCGGGAAAGCCGGATCCCGCGCTCTTCGTCGAGGCGGCGCGACGCCTCGGGGTTACCGTTTCGGACACCGCTGCGGTGGAGGACTCCCTGGCCGGTGTCGAGGCCGGCCACCACGGCGGATTCGGACTTGTGGTCGGCGTGGACCGGACAGGCGATCCCGGCAAGGCCGCGGACCTGCGACGCCGTGGCGCCGACATCGTGGTGTCCGATCCCGGCGAACTGCTGATCGGCGACGACTGATGGCGGGGGCCTGGGATTGGTCGTACGAGGGGTATGAGCCGGAGGAGGAGAGGCTCCGCGAGGCGCTGTGCACGCTCGGCAACGGTTACTTCGCCACCCGTGGAGCCGCATCCGAGTCGATCGCGAGCAGATCTCACTACCCGGGCACCTACATCGCGGGTTGCTACGACCGGCTGACCTCATCGGTCCAGGGCCGGCAGGTGGAGAACGCCGACTTGGTCAACCTGCCGAACTGGCTGCCACTGCGCTACCGCATCCGCCCCGCCGGCACAGCCCCGGGACCGTGGCTGTCACCGGACCACGAACACCTTGCCGAATACCGGCAGACGCTCGATCTGCGCCGCGGCACACTGACCCGCCGGTCCGTCTACCAGGACCACGCAGGCCGCCGACTGTACGTCGAACAGTGCCGTCTGGTGCACATGGGCACCCCGCATCTCGCCGCTCTCCACACGGCTTTCACCGCGACCGGGTGGATGGGGGCGATCGAGGTGGAGGCGGCGATCGACGGCGACATCCGGAACGCGGGTGTCGCGCGGTACCGGGATCTTTCGGACTGCCATCTGACCGGCTGGTCGACCGGAACGGAACAGGACGACGTGGTGTGGCTCAGATGTCGCACCGTGGAGTCGGAGATCGCCGTCGCGCTGGCCTCCCGCATCGTGGCCACGTCCGGCGGCCATGGGCGGCAGCCGGAGTCCGGCGGGCGTCCCCGTCCCCGGCGGACCCCACGGAAGATCCTGCAGACACTGGTGCTGCCGCTGGATCCGGAATGCGACGCCGTCGTGGACAAGACGGTGGCGCTGCACACGTCGCGTGACCAGGCGATCGGCAACCCGCTGCGGGCCGCTGTGGCCGGTGTGCGGACGGCCCCGGAGTTCTCCGAGCTGCTGGCGTCGCACCATGGGGCGTGGGCCGGCCTGTGGCAGCGGAGCCGAATCGAGGTTCCGGGCGAAGCGGGCAGGATTCTGCGACTTCACCTCTTCCACGTGCTGCAGACGCTGTCCCCGCATACGGCAGAGCTCGATGTGGGTGTACCGGCGAGAGGACTGCACGGGGAGGCATACCGGGGCCATGTCTTCTGGGACGAGCTCTTCGTGCTGAGGTTCCTGAGTCTGCATTTCCCGGAGGTTTCCCGGGGACTTCTGGACTACCGCCACCGGCGGCTGCCCGCGGCCTGCCGTGCGGCACAACAGGTGGGGCGGGCCGGGGCCATGTACCCCTGGCAGAGTGCCGACGACGGCCGGGAGGAGACACAGGAACTCCATCTCAACCCGCGTTCGGGACGCTGGCTGCCCGACCGTTCACGTCTGCAGCACCACGTCGGTTCGGCCGTGGCCTACAACGTGTGGCAGCACTGCCAGGCCACTGCGGACACGGACTACCTGCATTCCAAGGGTGCGGAAATGCTGCTGCAGATCGCCCGGTTCTGGGCGTCCAGCGCCGCATGGGACGCACCGCTGGCGCGGTACCGCATCCGCGGTGTGGTCGGCCCCGACGAGTATCACGACGCCTATCCGGGAGCCGGGACCGCAGGCATAGATGACAACACATACACGAACGTGACGGCGGCCTGGGTGCTGGCACGGGCCACTGAGCTCTACCGCGACCTGCCCGAGCCGCGGCGCAAGCTCCTTCTGGAGCGCATATGCCTCGACCCCGCGGAGCTGGAGCGTTGGGAGGACGTCTCCCGTCGGCTGCATGTGCCCTATCACCGCGGTGTCATCAGCCAGTTCGCCGGTTACGGAGAACTGGCCGAACTCGACTGGGCCGCTTACCGGAAGCGCTACGGCGACATCCGGCGGCTCGACCGCATCCTTGAGGCGGAGGGCGATACGGTCAACCGCTACCAGGCATCCAAACAGGCCGATGTGCTGATGCTCGGTTACCTGTTCTCACCCGGAGAGCTCGGCGGCCTGTTCCAGCGTCTCGGACATGTGCTGGACGACGACATCTGGCGCGCCACCGTCGACTACTACCTCGCGCGTACGAGTCACGGTTCCACCCTCAGCTCCCTGGTTCATGCCTGGGTGCTGGCACGGGCACACCGTGAGGAGGCGTGGGCGCACTGCGAGGAGGCGCTGACCGGTGACGTGGTCGACATCCAGGGCGGCACCACGGCGGAAGGCATCCATCTGGGGGCGATGGCCGGCACCCTCGACTTCGTGCAGCGCGGCATGACCGGGCTGGAGGTGCGGGACGACTCACTGTGGCTCTCCCCGGCCCCGCTTCCCCAGCTGTCGAAATTCGGCGTACGCATCGGATTCCGCGGGCGCGTGGTGGACCTGGGCATACGGGCACAGCGGCTCGGGATCGCGGTATCGGACTCGCACCACCCAGCCGTCCGGCTGGTCCTGGGCGGCCACACCCACCTGATCGCGCCCGGCACGCTGCGATGGCTCGATCTGCCGTCGGGCCGACGCCCCGCCCGCCGTCACAGCGAGGGCCGTCAGGACTGAGAGCCCCTCCGCCGGCGGCCCCTTCCGGGCCGGAGGCGGGTGGGTGACATCGGACCCGACGTCTACGAGGCCTTCCACGGCACGCGCCAGCAGGGGTGTGACCGGAACGTGCGAGGTGTCCTCGATGCATCCGCCGAGGCGAACCGGCGGGGAGGAGGGGCCGGACGGCCCCCGCAGGGGTCCGTTGGCCCCAAGCGGAAGTGTCCTGTGGCGGACGACATTGAAGAAGGACATCGATGATGGCGCCCCCGAGGCGCCGGAAGTGGAGCACACGATGTCAGGAACGCAGATGGAGCGGAGGCACGGCCTCTTCCCCGAACTCGTGGACTGGTTCGGCGCCGGCTTCCCCCGGTTCCGGGTGGGGCGGCCGACCATCGACGTGCGCCCGATCCCGATCGAGCTGAGTGACCAGGACGGGCAGCACGTGCCGCGAGCCGGACTTCCCGGGATGGCCCCCGAGAACGACGTCCGGATCCCGGTCGAGGGCGGCACCCCCACCATCGGCGCCGAGCACACCGAGAGCAGGACGGAGAAGGAACACTCGGAGTTCCGCTACCGCTCGTTCCGGTGCAGCGTCCGCCTGCCGTCCGGGATTCCGACGGAAGGCGTCGAGGCGGCGTACGAGGACGGCATCCTCCCGCCGGTGGCCGTGTCCGCCCCGCACAGGAGCGGGCCGGGGTGAGGACGTCCGCACTCTTCCGGGGGCCCAGACCAGAGCTCATCTCCCAGGTGCCGAACCCACCCCTGCGCGCGGGTACGGCGACGGCACGGGGCGGAGGCGTGACATGTTCCAGTCCGACTCGCCCGGACCCGATTCCCTGTGGCACCGGAAGCGGCACGGAAGCCGAATGCGACGACCGTTCGAGCGCCGCCCGAATCCGCTGCAGCGGGCTGCCGACCGTGTACGCAGCCGCTGGCTTGCCGCTTCCGTGCTCTTTGCGCTCGCAGCGGTGTTCTGCGGTGTTGCTGTCGGAATCAGAGTCTGGGACGCCGACAGCGTGACCGCGCAGCAGGAGGCCCGACACCGCCACCAGGTGACGGCGACGACAGTCAGCAAGGCCGAAGACAGACTCCCTGCCCGGTTTACGGGGACTTCGGAATCAACGGCTCGGGCCATCTGGGAGTATCCCGCCTCCCTGTCTCATACGGACACCATCGCGGTGGCCCCCCACACGCCGGTGGGCCGGACGGTCACACTGTGGGTGGATGACTCGGGCAGGATTTCGACTGCCCCGCCTTCCCGAGGAGAATGCGCCGTGCAGGCCGCCGCAGCAGGGGCCTGCGCCATGGGCGTGGTTGCCCTGTCCGCCGGATTGGTTGTCCGCCTCAGGCTCCGCCGCGTCGAGACGCGCAGCCTCGCCCAATGGGACCGGGAGTGGGAGCGCGTGGAGCCGCGCTGGTCCGGTCGGCTGCGCCGGGACTCGGGGGCCGATGACGACTGATGACGCCTGACGGATCCACCGGTGCCAGGACCACCGCCTCACTCTGGCTGTGTTCTCCGGCCGTCCTGTGCCCTCTTGTGCCCGTCCGACAGGTCGTCGCGCTCGTAGTTGAGCCGGTCGATCACATCCACGACGCCGTCGACGCTCTGGCACATCCGGAGGATGACAGGAAGGAGGCTGCTCCGGGGCACGGTGCCGCTGAGGGTGACCAGACCGTCGGCGACTTCTACGGTCAGAGCCGACGGGCTGAGCCGGAGTGCGCCGGTCAGCACATCCTCAAGAATCTCCTCCTGGATCGCGTGATCCCTTCGCAGGAACAACTGGAGGAGGTCGCTGCGGGCAACTATCCCGATCAGCCTGTCGTCGGCGTCGACGACCGGCAGCCTCTTCACTCTGTGCTTCTCCATCACACGAGCAGCACGGACCGCACTCCAGTCGGGGCGGGCGGTGATGGCAGGGCTGGACATGAGATCGACCGCTGTGGGCGTACCGCTTCCGGCGTTGCGGCGACGGAGCAGATCGGCCTCGGAGACGATACCCACGGGATGCCTGTCGTCGTCCAGTACGGGCACGGCCGTGATACCGAACTCGTCCAGAAGCCTGGTGATCTCCTTGAAAGCCGTGCCGCGCTGGACACTGACGGCCGTAGGCGTCATCAGATCCGCCACACTGCGATGCCTCATGGTCGATCACCTTCGCGTGGGATTGTCGGCGTTCAGCCGAACCGTGACGTCCACGACTCCGAGCGTGGGCGTCGGCATGCGCAAGGGGTAGGGCCTTTTGGGGTTCGCCGCGGGCTGTTCGGCCCTCGGGCGCATGGGCGGGAGGGCCAGGTATCGAACCGACGTGCGGTTTATGTCTGAGTGCGGAGGACTAAAGGCGCCCGGGGCGCGGCGCGGTCCGCTGATCTTGTACGGGGAGTCCGCTCAGGGTGTGCTGCGCGAGCAACTTCGCGACATCCTTGGAAGGAGCTGGCGGAGGCGACAGAAGGAGTTGGCGGAGACGACCGAAAGGGCCGAACGAGCCTCACCCGGAGGCGTTCGGGCACGCCACGGCGGGGGAGAAGCCCACCGCACGGCGGAACCGGCGGGGACACTCGGCCCCCGGGGTCCTGAGCGGCCCTCTCGCGGCTCGGGGGCGCGGTGCCGGAGTGAGACTGCACCTGCAGCCTTCGGTGAGGAGGAACCATGAATTCCAGCGACAAGGGCGGCCCCGTGCTCGGAGCGCTCGTGGCCGGGGTGGACGGCTCCGAGCCCGCCAAGCGCGCAGTGCTGTGGGCCTCCGAGGAAGCACTGCGGCGTGATCGTCCTCTGCACCTCGTCTACGCAGCCGACACAGACAGCCGGATGATCTACGCGTCCATGGAAACCATCGAGCAGGTTCGGAACGCAGGTCGAGATCTTCTCGAGGAGACCGCAGCCATGGTGTCCGAGCGTTACCCCGGCCTGAGCGTGACGAAGGAGCTGAGCCGCCGTGAACCGGTGGTGAGCCTGCACACCGCGGCGGGAAACCACGGCACGATCGTGGTGGGCAACCGTGGTCGCGGAGGTTTCAACTCACTGCTGCTCGGCTCGGTCGGTCTGAAGGTTGCTGCGGGTGCCAGGACGCCGGTGGTCGTGGTGCGCGGCACCGAGGGCGCTCCCGCGGCCGACGTCGTGCTGGTCGCCGTCCACGACGAGCACGACCTGGAATGCGCACGCCACGCGGCGAGTGAGGCGGAGCTGCGCAAGGCGTCGTTGCGGCTTCTGCACGTATGGAACGTGCTGGGGTCGGTCGGTAATGTCGTGACGATGCTCGACGCCGTGGACGAGATGGCTCGCAACCACGTTCGCACGTTGACGGGAGTGGCGGACCGTATTCGTGCCGACTTCCCGGGACTCACCGTGGAGGCGGATGCGGAGAAGGGTATGTCCGCCGCCGGAATTTTGGTCGAGGCGACTCGGCACGCGGATCTGCTGGTTGTGGGCGGGCGACGCTCGCCCGGGAGCTTCGGCCCGACGCTAAGCCGAGTCACCCACAGTCTGCTGCACCATGCGAACTGTCCGGTCGAGCTGATCCCGCGGCATGGCAAGCGGACGACGAGTGAGTCGGAATGAACAGTAAGGCGCGGCTGCAGCAGCCTTTAGAGTGCCCGGCAGTAGGCAGCGCGGGTGAAGGAGCGGGGCCGGGGTGCGTGCTTCGCAAGGCGGAGGATTGAGCCAACGTGGAGCGTTGGTGATTGACGACAACGCCGCGAGGTGCGTGCGCCGGCCCCGCGACGCCGCGAAGCCTACTGCCGGGCACTCCTAGCCTAGACCGACCGGCACATGGGAGGCGGCGTCGCGGAGCTGGGTGCGCACATCTGCGGCGTTTCGGCCAACTGACTGATCTGATGCAGCGCTGACCATGTGCCTGCCGGCAGCTGTGCGAGGCTCCGCCCATGACAGTCGCTGCAGATACCGCCGATGGGATGCCAGCCACAAGGATTGTTCTCATCACATTGGCAGCGGGTCAGTTCCTGATGGCCCTCGACAGCTCGGTCATGAACGTCTCCATCGCCAGTGTCGCCGCCGACGTGGGGACGACGGTGACCGGTATCCAGGGTGCGATCACGGCCTACACGCTCGTGATGGCGATGTTCATGATCTGCGGCGGAAAGGTGGGCGCACTCGTCGGCCGTAAGCGCGCCTTCATGGCCGGCTGCGTCGTCTACGGCTGCGGGTCTCTCACCACCGCGCTCGCTCCGAACCTCACCGTACTGGTGGTTGGATGGTCGTTCCTCGAGGGGATCGGGGCGGCGCTGATCCTGCCGGCGATTGTGTCGCTCGTAGCGGGGAACTTCGGTGTGGAACGGCGTCCTGCCGCCTACGGGATCGTCACCGCTGCAGGAGCGGTGGCCATTGCACTCGGGCCGATCATCGGCGGTATCGCGACGACCTACTTTTCTTGGCGCTGGGTGTTCGCCGGCGAGGTGGTGGTGGTGGTCGGGATTCTCCTGTTCACGCGCCGTATTGTCGACACACCCCTCGACAGGCGACCGCACATCGATATTCCTGGCGCGCTGCTCTCCGGCCTGGGCGTTGGAATCTTTGTCTTCGGTGTACTCCGCTCGGCCGAATGGGGTTGGTTCGTACCCAAGGCCGGAAACCCGTCCATGCTCGGAATCTCCCTCGTTGTCTGGTTGATGCTGGCAGGGCTGTTTCTGGTCTGGCTCTTCTTCCGCTGGGAGGTCCGACTCTCGGACCATGGCAAGGAGCCGCTCATCGACCCTGAATTCCTGAAGAACCGGCAACTCACCGGTGGCCTGACGATGTTCTTCTTTCAATATCTGGTGCAGATGGGGGTGTTCTTCATTGTCCCGCTGTATCTGTCGGTCGCGCTGGGCCTCCCGGCAATCGATACCGGCGCCCGCATCCTTCCGTTGTCTTTGACGCTGCTCGCAGCCGCTACCGCGATTCCGCGCTTTCTCCCGCACGCGTCGCCGCGGCGCGTGGTGCGTCAGGGGATCTTCGCGCTTCTCGTGGGGGCGATTGTCCTTCTCGCGGCACTCGATACGGAGTCGGGCGCGGAGATTGTCTCCATTCCCCTCCTTTTCATCGGATACGGGATGGGGGCGCTGGCGTCGCAGCTCGGGTCGGTCACCGTGTCTGCGGTGCCCGATGAACAGAGCGCCGACGTGGGTGGCGTCCAGAACACCGTCACCAATCTCGGCGCATCGCTCGGCACCGCTCTGGCCGGGTCGATTCTCATCGCCGCCCTGACGTCTTCGTTTCTCGCCAACATCGACGGGAGCCCAGCGATCCCGGCTGAAATCAAGGCACGGGCGAGCATTGAGCTCTCAGGTGGCGTTCCGTTTCTGTCGGACGCCCAGCTCAAGAAGCAACTCGACGAGGCAGGTGCACATACGGATGCGGCCCAGGCCGCTCTCGACGCCAACGCCGACGCGAGGGTCGACGCTCTGCGAGCCGCTCTCGCCATCCTTGCTCTTACCGGGCTGATCGCTTTGTTCTTCACTCATCGCATCCCCGCGACCCAACCCCGTAGTCGTCGAAAGGGTTGACCCACTGCGATCCGATTGGGGTCTTCCGGGCGCTCCCGTCGGTCACCGCCCTGAAGCCGAACAAGGAGACGAAGCGGCCAGTCGTGCAACGGTGACCGCCCCGAAGACGACCATGGTGCCGTTGACGGCCCCTTGGCAGGTTCCTAACCTGTGGTCCCGTTCAGTTCCAAGCGGATGTCCACAACGCCCTCGACCGCTCGGGTGGCTCGGGCAAGCAACGGGATGAGCGTCCGGTCGCGTACCGCACCGCCGAGCGTGACCACTCCGTCCACGACGGATACGGTTACCGCTCCTCCGGGGTGGGACAAGTCGGTGACGGTGCGTCGGATCTCGTCGGCAAGGTCTTCGTCCGAGCGGAGAAAGACCTTCAACAGATCACTGCGGCTGACGACTCCCTCCAGCAGTCCGGTCGCGTCGACCACCGGCAGCCGCTTCACGTGGCGCTGGGCCATGATGCGTGCTGCCTCAGCTATGGGGGCGTCCGGATGGACCGTCACTGCCGGGCTGGACATCAGCTCCTTTGCGCTGACGGCGCCCGCCTTCAGCCGGTCGGTCAGAGGCAGCTCCGGCCGGGTCGGGTCGTCGGTCCGGGACTCCTCCTTGGGGAGCAGATCGGCCTCCGAGACCACGCCGATCACTCGTCCCTCGCCCTCGAGTACAGGAAGGGCGCTCACCCTCCACTCTTTCATCAGCTCGACGATTTGCTTGTAACTCGCCTGTCCTCCCACCGCGATGGCGGTGTGGGTCATGACATCGCTGACCGTGTGCGGTGAATCAGGCATGGCGATCTCCTCACCGGGGCCCGCCCGACCGGGACGGCGGATCAGGTGACATGGGACGGCCCACTTCAGTGCGGTGCGTACAGGTCCAGCAGACGGGCCCTGGCGGACTGGAGCCGGTGGGCTATCACCTGGCCCACCCACAGGGCCACGGCAGCGGCCAGTTCCGGGTCCAAGTCGCATGCGCGGCGCACCTGCGCGGCATCGAGTTCGTAGGCGCGCACGGGCGTCATCGCCTCTGCTCCGAGCTGCCACACATAGGGGCTGAACAGCCATGACCAGCCGACCAGCTCTCCGTGCCCGAGCGACTCGATGACCGCCGGCGGTCCTTTCGGCACGTGAAAGTCGAGGCTGACGGTGCCGGTCCGCACGATCCAGAAGTGGTCGGCACGCTGCCCTTCCTCAAATATGCGTGTCCCCTCCGGGAACGACACTTCCCGGGCGAACTGCATGAGCCGGTCCCGATGCCTGATGCCCAGCGACCGGAGGGTTGGGGTGGTCATGATCTGGTCTCCTTCACGGGGCGGCATGGATCTTGAGATCGTTGTGGGCAGAGCCTGAGCCGGAGCCGTGTTCCTCTCGGCACTGTGCATCCTTCTTGTACTGCGTGCGGGTCCTACCGGTGGGGATCCCCGTGCTCGTACCATCAGCGGGCCGAGGCTGCCGTTGTGACTCGGTTCCGGTCATGTCGATGTTTCCTCCGACGGGACTGAGAACAGCCTGCGCCGAATGACCTGTGGTCCCCAGGGGCTCTACGGGGGTGATCTGGGGACCAATCGGCCCTAGAAGACTCATGAAGATCTTGTTGAGGGGCTGTCCGGCCGTAGGCCGGGTGGCCCCTTGGTCTATGTGGTGGCTGGGTTGATCGTCCAGGTGCTGCCGGTGCGGGTGAGTCCGAGGTTGATCAGTCGGCGGAGGTTGAGGGCGGCGGCTCGGGTGTGGAGCCAGGTGTCGTTGGCGAT
>NZ_JBLVKW010000030.1:0-86253 GCF_048270745.1 Streptomyces sp. NPDC056231
GCCCTCCTGGCCACCTGGACCGGCGCCTGCTCGATATGCGGCCAATCCGCACCGACACCAGAACCACACCACAGGACCTAACAAAGCCCTACTAGTGTCCTGAAGTTCCTTGATCCCTCGGCAGGGCTGAAGGGGGCCCTCGCCGACGAGGGCCTGGGTCAGATCTTGATCACGGTGGCCTGGCCGCCGCACAGGGCGGTCAGGTCTTCGGGGTCCGAGGTGAGGATCGTGACGGGGCCGGGGGCGGCGAGGGCGGTGGCGCTGAGCATGGCGTCGATGGCGTACTTGTGGCCGTGCAGGCCGGTGCCGGCAAGGAGGGCGGCGGCGTGCCGGGCGATCGGCTCGGTGACCGGCTCCACGATGAGGCGGGAGAGGGTCCACTCCAGGGCGGGGCGGTTGATCCGGGGATGCACCACCTCGACCAGGGTGGCCGCAGACGTGATCACCCTCAGGTCGTCGGCGCGGGCCAGGGCGAACCAGCCGGTGACCGTGCGGTCGCGCAGCACGGCCTTGGACAGCCCCTCGCTGTCGAGGACCAAGGTTCCGCCGGGTACGGCGGGAGAGCGGGTCACGCCGCGTCCGCCCTGCCGCGGGTCTGCTCGAGGCGGGCCTGGTGGAGCTGGTCGCGCAGCGCCTGGATCTCCTCGTCGGTGACGGGGCCGTGCTCGGCCTCGGCGACCTGGATGAGTTCGTTGAGGTTGTCGCGTTCGATCTGCCGGGCGACGGCGGCGGCCACGTAGGCGGACAGGCCGGAGGGGCCGCTGCGGGCCTTGGCGGCCTCCGCGATGTCGCGCGGCATGGTGATCGAGTACTTGCCGGTAGGCTCGCTCATACCCTTTATCCTACCGCCAGTCATCCTTGATGGGCGTCCATTCATCTGCTCGCTATGGGGCGACCCCGTTGAGCAGGATTGACCGAGGACGCGGACTGCCGGAACGCCGTGGTCTCAGTGATCACTTGGACAGTCGACGCGCACGTCGGATACTGGCCATACCCGGCCAAGCATCGAGGTGCGGGGGTTGCTCGTGATCCGACGTGATGCGCTGGCGGAGTACGTCCGCGGGTCGCTGTGGGTGCTTCCCACCCTGTCCGTGGTGGCCGCACTGGTCACCGGGTCGCTGCTGTCCCTTGTCAAGACCGGCTCGGGCTCGCCGCTGGCGTTTCAGGGGACCGCCGACGATGCCCGGACGCTGCTGATCGGGATCACCGGGACGATGGTGACGGTCATCGCCGTGCTGCTGGGCCTGGCCGTGGTCGCGCTGCAACTGTCGTCCACCCAGTTCTCGCCGCGGCTGCTGCGCAACTTTCTCCGCGACCGGCCCAATCAGATCGTCCTCAGCGTCTTCGTGGCCACCTTCGCCTACAGCGCGGCCGGTCTCTACACGGTCGGCGTTTCGAGAGGGGGCCGCTCCGAGAACTTTCCCCGGTTTGCGGTGAGCGGCGCGCTCGTCCTGCTGTTCGTCAGCCTCGGCCTGCTGGTGTTCTTCGCCGACCATCTGGTGCACTCCATCCAGGTCGACGCGATCATGAGCGTGGTGGAGCGCAACACCGTCCGAGTGATCCGCGATGGGGTGTTCGCGGGTGGCGAGGATGTCGTCGACGTGCCGGAGTGGGCCGTGGCCATTGCCTCCCACCGCTCCGGGTACGTCCAGGTGGTGCGCCCGCACCTGCTGCTGCGGACCGCGGCCGAGCGCGGTGTCTGTCTGCAACTGCGGCCCCGGGTGGGCGAACACGTCGTCGCGGGAACGACACTGGCGTGGATCTGGCGGGCTTCACCGCATGATCCCGCTCCGGCCCCTCAGGACTTCTCGCAGGCGATGGACGCCGGCGTCCGTATCGGATTCGAGCGCACCCTGGAACAGGACGCTGCGCTCGGAATCCGGCAACTGGTCGACGTCGCCTGCAAGGCGCTGTCTCCGGCGGTCAACGATCCGTACACGGCGGTGCAGGCCATCGACCATCTGTCCGTGATCTTCTGTGTGCTTGCCCGGCGCCCCCTGGGCAACCACGTCGTCCGCGACGCCGGCGGGGCCGCCGTGATCATTCCAGGGCGGCGGTTTCCGGAATACCTCGCCGTGATGTGCGGGCTCATCCGACGCTACGGGGCCCGTGAACCGACCGTCGCCCACGCCCTGCTCCTCCTGCTGCACAACTGCGCCGCCGTGGTCGCCGACGATGCCGAGCGGTTGGCGGCGATCGAGGAACAGGCCCGCATCGTCATCGCCGACGCCGAGCGAGAGGTGGCGCAGCCGACTGACCTCGCCCTCGCCCACGCGGAGGCGGAAGCCGTGCGCCGGCAAGTGGCCAGGAATCGTTCGACTGTTCACACCCCCGACAACCGACCAGACGGGCCACCAGCTCCCTGACCACGTCGGCAGGCAATCCCGGCAGTCCTGCAGCGCCACGGCTTGTCCCCTGCGCCGACCCCCGGCGCGACCTCCCGTGCCACGTCCTCGGCTCGCCTGGCCGACGTGGTCCTGCGCACCGGGGCCGGGTGGAGCCGCTGCGGGGACGGACAGTTCCGTGACGCGATCCGCCGGGAGCACGCCACGCTGGGCGCACAGCGCGAACAGCTCGCCGAGCAGCTGGCTCGACTGCAATCGCCGAAACAGGCGGCAGATCCCGCTGACACCGCGGCTCTGCTGGATGCGCTCCCGCACCTCGATGTGGACCTTGCATTGGTCCCGGAGGAGATCCAACGGCGGCTCCACAGCGCCTTCGGCCTGGAGGTCCGCTACAGCCGGCCCCGCGAAGAACTGACCCTGCGGGTGACCATCCCGGGCTGCCTGGTTGACGGACTGGTGTCCGTCACCCGTGAGCTGGAGCCATGGAACAAAAAATCGGACGCCCGCACCGAAGTGCTGGCGTCCGATCATGGCACTCGGGGTAGACGAGCCCGGCGAAACCGCCGCGTCCGTTCCCACTTTTCGAGTGCCCCCGGCGGGGGACTCGGAGCATGGGGGTGGGTGGAACCGCTGGGCGGCGGCGGGCAGTTGGCCATTCAAACGGTGGTGCAGCTGAACCGGCAGGCACGCAGCGGCGGGAGCACGTCCCGGAAGAGCTCGGCAGGTCAGGTGACGTGCGAGGTTGAATCAAACTGAGGCGGTGGGGAGGGGCTGTTCGGTCCAGATGGACTTGCTCCATCTGCATCCTGCTCTCCGCCGTCCCGGCCGACGGTGTCATGACAGATGCGGCGAGGTGGCGCCTTGTACGCGGCGTTGAGTGCCTCCTGGCCCGTCGTGTCCGGGATCAGGTCGGCGGGGCAGGGCGCTGGCAGGGGCTGCATGAGACGCATCGTTCCAGGGCGGGTGGGCCGCAGTGACGCCGACACGGAGGGCGTTGGGCCTTGGTGGACCGGTACAGCGCAGTTGGTGACCGGTCCTGTGCAGGCCCATCGAACCGGCCACCAACGCAGTCCGCCCTGCTCAGAAGCGGTGGCTCTGAAGGTCGCCCAGCAAGGTGTTGAGTTGCTTCTCCTGCTCGGCGGCTGGAGCGGGCTGGATGTTGCCGTGGTCGATGGCGTACGCCTTGAGGACCTCATCCATCTGGTTGTCGAGCAGGGTCCAGGTCGTGTTGTTGACCGCCTGCAACGAGGTGGCGTCAGCGTCCCAGTTGTCGCGCATCTTCTGCACGGTGGCATGGGAGGCCGCGACCGTCCCGGCCCGGTCCTGAGCGATCGCCGTCTGGGCAAGCTTCTCGTACTTCGCCACTGCCTCGGTCGTCTGCTTGCCGGTCAGAGCCGCCTTCGGGCAAGCCGGCATCGTCTCGCTCTGACCGGTCGGGTCGCAGGTGACGTGGGGCTGGTTGTGGGCCCAGATCATCAGCGCGACGGTGCTGGCAGCGATCACTGCGAAGCCTCCGAGCGCGATGCGCTCCTTGCGCGCGTTGGTGACCGACGGCTCGTGCGTCGTCTCGGAGGTCTCGGCGACGTCCCTGCGGCTGATCGTCAGGTAGATGACCGTGGCCAGGATGGCGCTGAGGAAGATCAGGCTGGTGGCGAGGGTGCCCAGGCCGAGTCCAACCGGGTCGCCGGGGTTGGCCGCGGTCTTCGGGGAGGCGAGCCAGTCACCGATGTTGGCACCGAGCGGGCGGGTGAGGATGTAGGCGAGCCAGAACGAAAGAACCGGGTTGGCGCCGAACTTCCACAGCGCGGCGATCGACGCGATGAGGCCCAGCGGCAGGAGCACCGACTTCGCGGGCGTCCAGTTGGTCAGCTCCAGCGTCCAGTCACCGAGGGCGGTGCCCAGCGCGAACGTCACCAGGACGGTCAGCCAGTAGAACGCCTCACGCGGGAAGGTCGTGATGCTGTGGATCGACAGGGTCCGCTCGCGCAGCCACCAGACCCCGAAGACGAGGGCCAGCAGGACCGAGAACACCATCGAGCTGAGCCACAGCTGGACGTGTTGCTTATCGGTGAGCATGTCGGTGTACAGCGTGCCGGCGACACTGACCACCACCACGGTGAGCCAGTACGGGAACGGGATGTAGCGCTTCGTGCGGAACTGGACCGTCAGCACGATCGCGAATACCGCGGTGAACAACAGCATGGTGTTGGTCAGGCCGAAGCCCAGCGTCTCGTTGATGTAGTCGGCGAAACTCTCGCCGACGGTCGTGCAGAGGATCTTGATGATCCAGAACCAGACCGTGACCTCGGGCACCTTGTTCAACAGGCGGCTGCCCGCGGCATGACGAGCAGGTGTGGTAGTCGTCGAAGTTGTCATGCAATCCTCACATGGACGGGTGGCAGCACAGAGGGGGCGCCCCTCACGTGTGCGGAACGGTAAATGTCTACATTTCTGTAAACAAGCGCGGCCTCGGACCTGGCGGGCGCTGGGATGAATCCAATTGCTCGTCAAGTCCACTCGGGACGCGCCGCCGGAGGCGTAGTCCGTGACGCGGTCTTTCCTCGGCCTGCGCGAGGACTTTCTATGCCTGTTATGACCTGGGAGCGGTACACCTTGTTATGCGGGATCTTGAGGTATTCCTGTGTGATGCAGAACGCGCCTTCACTGCCTGCGCCGCCTGGCGGGGAGGCGCCAGAAAGGCGCTGATGCCCCTCATGGGAGCCGCCGAGATTGGACAGACTCTCGGTGCCGAAGTCATCAGCAGGCGAGCATGAGCCGCCTTCGGAAGCCTTCGGCTTCTCAGGTCAGACCGCGCCCGTGCTGGTCGGCCGGAAGATCTCAACCCCCTAGCCGGGCCAAAGGGATTCGTGGAGCCAATTCGAGCTCTGGGCGGCGGCATTGGCCAGAATTCTGGGAACTTCGTCCCGGAATTCAACCTGAGGAGCGCGGGAATCCGCATCGCCCAATCCCCCGTACGGCCTCCCCCCTGGCTGCACAGAGAACCCTTGCCCCATTCAGCGCCGGCGAGGTGGTGCGAGCCCGCCTCAGTCGATTGTTCGCCGACTCGCTTCTGGTCTCCTTGCCGGGTGTCCACCTCTGGAACCACTGGACTCTCAGGCGTTTCATGGGTCATACCGCACGACTGTGCCAGCGGGAACCTGAACACATCCTGACTGTGGCCCGTTGATCACTCTCGCAACACGAGCAGCATGGATCCATGCGCACACGCGCCTCACGTCACCGGAAGACCTCTTTGACTTGAGCCGCTGTAGGAGCTGCAGGCCGACCTTGTAGAGGCGGCGCTCGTCGCCCAGCGGGTCGACGATGTCGTCAGCGGTTCGGCGGTCGTCGCAATCCAAGGCAACGATGATCCGGCTGTTCGGATTTACGACGCCATTGTGCCTGCCCACGTGACGGAAGAAGGCCGCCTTGAATGCTCCGACCACCGCCCCCGCGCCCGCCTGGCTCCGCGACCGCCTGGCTGCGGCGCCGACTGGGCCGGGCCGTGCTGCTGTCCTACGTCTGTGCTCTGTTCGTGCCGGATCCCGGCCTCTGGCTGCGCCACACGCATGCCCCGCCGCTCGGGCCACTCATCCACCTGCCGGTGTCCGCCGCCCCGTGTCTGCTGTCGCTGGTGCTGTTCTCGGCCGGACTCCGGGTTCCTGTCCGTGAGCTGGGCCATGTGCTGCGGCGCCCGAGCGTGCTGCTCGCGGGGCTCGTGGCTGCACCTGGCGATCCCGCTGCTGGTCATCTCCCTCGTCGCGTTCCTGCTGCACCGCACGCCTGACACCGCCTGCACAAACGCGAAGACCCCGGCCTCAGCGTTTCCGCTGGTGACGGGGGTCTTTGGGCACCTCATACCGGGTGCCCCGGCGGGGGACGCGGAGCATGGGCAGAGGGTGGACCGCTGGGCGGTGGCGGGCCGCTGGTGATCGAGACGGTTCTACGGCTGAATCGGTAGGTCTGCGGCGATTGACCGCAGGTTCGGGTTCCGGCAGGAGCCGCAAGCAAGGGCCGGTCGAGTCGGACCGGCTGTGACCTGCGGGATTCTCTGGCTGGACCGATGTCGGCCATCTGTCCAAGCCCGAAATGATGTGGCGCGCCCGTCCCATGCTTCCGACGGGGGTTCACGCTGACATAGAAGCAAGCGAGCTAACATCTAAGTAAGATTCAATCTACGTAATATCGAAACTGTGTTTGCGTCGAGAGGGGCCACCCGTGGAATTCAAAGGGAGGGTGGCTGACCTGGATCTGCTGGCTCGACAGCTGGGCCTGGTGATCGAGGGCACGGGTGCCACCCATGGGCGGGCCGTGATCATGACCGGTCGGCGCCGGGTGGGGAAGTCTCGCCTGGTCCAGGAGTTCTGTGACCGGTCCCGGGTTCCGTACGTGGTCTTCCAGGCGACCCGGGGCCGCAACGCCGTGGCCGAGCGGGCGGACTTCACTGGGGCGCTCGCCCAGTCCGCCCTGCCGGGGGCGGAGCTGGTGGCCGGGCTGCAGGCCGCGGACTGGAATCAGGCGCTGCGCTCACTGGCCGTCGCGGTTCCGGACGACGCCCCGAGCATCGCGGTGATTGACGAGGTGCCGTGGCTGGTTGAGCAGGACGCGGAGTTCGAGGGGGCGCTGCAGACCGTCTGGGACCGTCACCTGTCGGCCAAGCCGGTCCTGCTCATCCTGGTCGGCAGCGACATGTCGGTGATGGAGGCGCTGCAGTCGTATGGCCGCCCGTTCTTCGGGCGGGCGGCGAAGATGACCGTACGGCCGCTGCACCTGGGCGATGTGCAGGCCATGACCGGGCTGGATGCGGCGGACGCGGTGGACGCGCTGCTGATCACGGGAGGCTTTCCGGAAATCGTTCAGTCGTGGCGGCCAGGGCTGGGCCGGGCGGACTTCCTGCGCGAGGCGGTGGCGAATCCGCTGTCTCCGCTGCTGGTGGCGGGCGAGCTGTCGCTGCTGGGGGAGTTCCCCGAGGCGTCGCACTCGCGGGCGGTGCTGGAGGCGGTGGGCAGCGGCGAGCGGACCTTCTCCACCATCGCTGCACAGGCCGGGGGAACAGGTGCCCTGCCATCGGGCACGCTGTCCCCGCTGCTGAACACCCTTCAGGCCAAGCGGGTTCTGGCGGCCGACCTGCCGCTGTCCGCGAAGGCCGACACCAAGAACAAGCGCTACCGCATCGCCGATCCGTATCTCCGGTTCTGGTTGGCCTTCCTGCAGCGGGGGATCCCGCTCATCGAGCGCGGCCGGGGCGATCTGGCCCTGGAGCGCATCGAGCGGTCCTGGACCGCCTGGCGGGGGCGCGCGGTCGAGCCGCTCATCCGCGAGTCGCTGCTGCGGCTGCTGCCCGACGAGCGATGGCCGGAGACAGAGGCTGTCGGCGGCTGGTGGAACCGGCAGAACAACCCCGAGATCGACCTGGTCGGCACCGACCGTGAACCAGTGGCGGGCGCGGTGCACTTCGTCGGCTCCATCAAGTGGCTGGAGTCCCAGCCGTTCGGCCGGCGCGAATACGACGCCCTGGCTCGGGACGTACTCGCGGTGCCCGGCGCCGGGCCGGACACGCCCCTGGTCGCGGTGTCCCGCAGCGGTGTCGTCGGCAGTCTGCCGCTTGCGGCCCACTGGGGGCCTGAAGATCTGGTCCGCGCCTGGCAGTAGCGGAGAGACGGTGACGCATGGGGGAAGCGGCTCAGGATGCCGAGTGCCGGTAGGCCTCCACCCAGGCCCACCCCTCAGGCGCGGGTTCGGGCAGCGGTAGGTCGAGGAGGCCGATCGCCTGACGGTGTCGACCGCGTCTGCACAGGGCGACGATGCCGCTGCCGGACCGGAGCTGGACCGCGGTGACGGTCACGGTGACGCCGAGCACGGCTGTGTCGAAGGGACTGTAAAACGTTCGGTGTAACTCCCGATCATGGAAGATGCATCGATGACCAGCAATAACGTGACCGAGGTCGAGACTGTCGAGCCGTCTGAGGCGGGGCCGGCGAAGTCTGTGGACGACCGGCTGATTGACGAGCTGGTGGGCCGGGCTCAGGCCGAGGGCCTGCAACTGACCGGTGAGGGCGGGCTGCTCCAGCAGCTGACCAAGCGACTCCTGGAGTCGGCCCTCGAGGGCGAGATCACCGACCACCTCGGCTATGACAAGCACGATCCCGCCGGGAAGAACGGCGGCAACTCACGCAACGGCACCCGCGCCAAGACCGTACTGACCGACGTCGGCCCGGTGGAGATAATCGTGCCCCGCGACCGCGAGGGATCCTTCGAGCCGAGGATCGTCAAGAAGCGACCTGCAGGAGCTCGCCATGAACGAACCCCTCGTTCAACACCACTGGGTCGCCCTTGCGGCCCCGAAGGTCGCCCCGGCCGTCGCCACGTCCACCGTGCTCATCCTCGGACGGATCTGGAACGCCAACGGCGCCGAACACTCCGTCGGCAACGCCGCGCTGATGGTCGTCCTTGCCGCCGGGGCCGCAACGGCCGGCGCCTTCGCCGCAGCCGGACGTGGAGGCGGTGATGGCGTCCTCGCGGCGACCGCGTTCGTGACCTCCGGCGGGCTCGCGCTGGCCGGGGTTGCCGGATACGCCGACGGGCTGTCGCTCCCGCTGCTGCTGTGGGTGCTGGCGACCGCCGTCGCGTACGGCATTGCGGCTCGGTACTGGCGCACCGACCGCCGCGACAGTGTCGCGTACGACCGGCAGACCACGGTGCGGCGCGAAGAGCACGCCCACACCGAGCGCGTCGAAGCCCTGCGCGCCGGAGCACAGATCGAGGTCGCCCGCGAGGGCGCCGCCTACGCCACCGCCCTCGCCCAAGCCCTCATCCACCGCGAGGCCCTGCCCGGCTTCGACCCCGCCGTACTCACCCGCGCCGGACTGCCCGAACTCCCCGCCATCGACGTCACCAAGGGGCCTTGAGATGGAGCAGCTGCACCCGAGCACCGAGCATCGCCCGGAACAGGGCGACTGGCCGACACCGGAGACCGCCTACGCGCTCGCCCCGAGCATCATCCGCGAGATCGGATGGACCGCACAGACCGCCGCCGACAAGCCGTTCGGCACGAGGCTGGGCCGGGAGTTCTGGCTCCGCAAGGCCGCCGTCCTCGACCGCATCGCCCTCGCCGACGAGCTCGCCGGGACCCCGGGCGACGCGAGTGAGCTGGCTACCGAGGCGGCCCGACGCCTGATGGACCTGGACGACACCACCGTCATCTGCGACCCCCGCCACTACGTCCGCCAGCAGTACGCCCACTGGGCTAAACACCAGTAGCTACGCCCGGGGCGGTCGTCTCTCACCACAAGACCGCGACCGCCCCGGTTCTCCGTCCCTTCGGCAGAGCCCGTGCCTTGCCGGTAAGTGGTCAGGCACGGGGATCCAGTTCCCGATCAAGCACGGATGACCAGTCCTCACGGCCAAGGTCACCGGCCACGAGCAAGTCGCGCCAGTCCGTCCGCGCACCCCGGACCGCTGCAATGAAGCGGCCTATATCCCCGTCGGCGATGAACACCGCAGCTGCGAGAAGCCGTTCGGTGTCCTGCCGACTGTCTGCGAGCTCTGCGGCCAGAACCCGCATAGCTCCGAATACTCCCTTGGCAACTTCTGCCTCTGGGAAGTCGCGCCTGACTCTCCGGCGCAGTCGCTCACTGATCACGTCGTCGTCCACGCAGTCCCCCAGGCGCCTGGAAACGCCCGAGGCGGTCGCCTCTCACCACAAGACCGCGACCGCCTCGGCTCTCCGTCCCTTCGACAGAAACAGGAGAACCACCAGCATGACGCATGACCGCAACCCCGCGCTGCTGTCGGCGGCGCTGGACGCTGCCGCCCACGGGTGGCACGTCTTCCCGCTCGTTCCCGGCGACAAGCCGCCCGCGATTCGGAACTGGGCGGAGCGCGCCACGACCGACCCGGAGCGCATCACCCGGTGCTGGTCGCATACCCCCTACAACATCGGCATCGCAACCGGCCCGTCTCAACTTGTCGTTGTCGACCTCGACACCCCCAAGGGGCCGGACGACCTCCCGCCGGCCGGATGGTCCCGCCCCGGCATCAGCAACGGCCTCGCAGTCCTGCTGACGCTGTGGGAGCGCCACGACGCCGAAGGGCTCGGGAATCTGGTGATGTGCGAGCCGTTCGACGGCTACTGTGAAATGGCACCCGCCACCCACATCGTGAAGACCCCCAGTGGCGGCATGCACCTGTACTACGCGGCCCCGGACGGTGCAGAGCTGCGCAACACCGCGGGCAAGCTCGGATGGAAGATCGACACCCGCGCGCACGGCGGCTACGTCGTCGCTGCGGGCAGCGCCATCGCCGGTAAGCCGGCCCCGTACACCACCGTCCACGAGGCAACGGTGAAGCCGCTGCCCGGTTGGATCGTGGAGCAGCTTCGCCCGGCTCCGCTGCCCCCGCAGCAGCCCATCACGGTGGCTCTCGCCTCGGACCGGCGCGGCAAGTGGCTGCGCGCCGCAGTCGATGGCGAGCTGGAGCGCGTCGCGCGTGCCAAAGAGGGTGGGCGCAACAAGGCTCTCTACATCGCGTCGGTCGCCCTCGGGCAGCTTGTCGCCGGGGGAGAGCTGGGCACCGGTGAGGTCACCGAGTGGCTCACCGCCGCCGCCCGGCAGGCCGGGCAGGGCGAGCGCGAAGCGCGGCGCACCATCGAATCCGGTCTGCGGGCTGGGGCCAATCGGCCGCGGCAGGTGGCGGCATGAACGCGTCCCCGATTCCGCCGCTGCACCTGTACTCCGTCCCCAGCGGCCCGCAGCCCGCTCCCACGGCGCCGCCGGTGCGGGAGCGGCCCCGGACCGCGTGGACCGCCGATCAGCTCATGGCCGCGCAGTTCCCCGAGCCGAAATGGGCCGTGCCCGGCATCCTCGCGGAAGGCGTCAGCCTGCTCGCCGGACCGCCCAAGGTCGGCAAGTCCTGGCTGTCCCTCGGACTCGGTCTGTCCGTCGCGGCCGGAGGCCACGCCTTCGACTCCGTGCCGGTCAAAGGCGGCCCGGTGATCTACCTCGCACTGGAGGACACCCCGCGTCGTCTCCAGGGACGGATGGGCAAGCTGCTCGGCGGGCAGAAAGCGCCGGCCGGTCTGACCCTGGTGACCGAATGCCCTCCCTTCCCGCAAGGCGGCAGCGAAGCCATCGCCGGGTGGCTGGACCGCAACCCAGACGCCCGGATGGTCGTCATCGACGTCTTCGCGAAGATGCGCGGACAGGCCCCACAAGGCGTGTCCGCCTACGACGCGGACTACGTCGCAGTCGGCTACGCCAAGCGAATCGCGGACCACTACGGCATCGCCGTCGTCCTGGTCCACCACGTCCGCAAAATGGCCTCCGAGGACTTCCTCACCGAGGTCTCCGGAACCAACGGCATCGCCGGAGCAGCCGACGCCACGCTCGTACTCAAGCGCGCCCGCGGACAGGCAGACGGCATCCTTCACGTCACCGGACGCGACGTGAACGAAGCCGAATACGCGCTCCAGTTTCAGGAAGCCTCCGGCGCCTGCTCGACGGCCCCGCCTCCGACCACACCATCGGCGACACCCGCGCCGCGATCCTCCGGCACGTGAGGGCCAACCCCGGCGCCAAGCCCAAGGACATCGCCGACGCACTCCCGCACGTGGATACGGACACCGTCCGGCGCACCTGTTCCCGCGTGGCCACCGACGGACAGCTCACCAAAGACGGCAGCGGCCGGTACTACCCGGACACCGGCACCCGGACAGAGACCACCCAACAGGTGTCCCAGCTGTCCGACTGTCCGGTCACCCCACCTGACCTGCACAAACAACCCGGACAGTTAAAAACGGAGCTGTCCGGGCTGTCCGATCGGTCTGCCCGCGCCGGGCAGCAGGGAGGGATCTGACTGTGGCCCGAGACGAGATGCTGACGATCTCCCAGGTCATCACGGAGATCGGTGTTCCCCGCGCGACTTTCTATCGGTGGCGGCAGCTCCGCAAAGGGCCCAAGGCCATCAAGCTGCCGAACGGAGCCGTCCGTATCCGGCGTTCGGAATTGGATCGGTGGATCACCGGTCTTGAGGAGACCGCGTGAACAACCGCAGGAGTGGTATTCCGGGCGGGCGCGAGAGCGCTCGCCCGGAAGGGTCCGAAGTCGCTGACCTTTCCACTGACGTAAGGGTGTGGAAGGTCAACAAGGTGAAGAGCAAGAAAGCCCCTTATCAACTCCGTTGGATTGTCGCCGGAAAGGTGAAGACTGCGAGCTTCACCACGGACGCGCTCGCACAGAGCCGCCGCTTGGAACTCTGGCAAGCCATGCGAAGGGGTGAGTCCTTCGATACGGATACGGGTCTCCCGGAATCCGAACTCCGCGCCGCCGCTGAGAAGGGGAACACCCGGCCGGACCCGAAGTGGTGGGACTTCTGCCCCGAGTACATGGCCGCTCGCTGGCGCAGTACCGCCGCGAAGACCCGCGAGGGCATCGCGGACAGCCTCGCGACGACCGCACTCGCCATGATGGGCGAAGGAGTCAACGCGCCGACGATAGAAGAAGTCCGCTATGCGATGCGGTGGCGTGTCGTACCTGCCCACAAGGATGAAGAGCCGCCACCGGAGCTGCTGGCCGCGTGTACGTGGCTCTCGTTGCACTCGCTGCCGCTCTCATCCCTGTTGGACCCGAAGGTTCTGCGGGACGTTCAGTACCGGCTTTCCTTCAAGCTGGATGACAAGCCAGCCGCGGGGGAGACGTACAAGCGCCGCCGACGGGGCCTGAACACGGCTCTGGAGTACGCGATCGAAGCGGGATACCTGGAAAGCAACCCGCTCGCCAACATTCGACGGAGCGGCTCGCGTACCGGAGACGCGGTGGACCCCCGCGTATTGGTCAATCAGGATCAAGGCGCCCAGCTTCTGACTGCCGTCTCGTATGTGGGGAGCGTTCACCGAAATCGCGGCCGTAGGTTGGTCGGATTCTTCGCTGTCCAGCTCTACGCCGCGCTTCGGCCGGCCGAAGCGGTAGGGCTCCGGAAGAAGGACTGTTACCTCCCCGAAAAGGGGTGGGGCACCCTGACTCTCCGCGAGACGCGCCCGGTGGTCGGAACGAAGTGGACGGACTCCGGTCTCCGGCACGACCGGCGGGGCCTTAAATCACGTGAGGCGAACACCGACCGGCCAGTGCCGATCCCACCCGTGCTGGTCGCCATGCTGCGTTCCCACATCGAGGAGTTCGGCACGGCCAAGGACGGCCGGCTCTTCGCCAACGAGCGCGGCGGAGTCCTCGGCTCCACGAGCTACTGGCGGGTATGGCAGGAAGCCCGTCCCTACGCGCTGCCGCCGGACAAGACCGATTCGCCGCTGGCCCACCGGCCGTACGACGTGCGGCACACCTGCATCACCAACTGGCTGAACGCCGGCGTCCCTGTGGCGGAGGTGTCCCGCCGCGCCGGGAACTCGCCGGAGGTGGTGCACCGCCGGTACGCGGGCTGCATCGACGGACACGAGGAGCTGAACAACCAGAAGATCGAGAAGTCCATGGGATGGGGTCAGGAGACCAACGAGTGAGCGGCGATCAACCCTGAAAACCCACTCGCCACTCACTCGCGATCAGTGACACACAACGACAAAGGGTCGGACTCAGTGAGACTGAGTCCGACCCTTTGTGCTTGGCACTTTGCCTGGTCAGCGGCTTGATCACGCTGTCCGGACTGCGGTGCCCCCGGCAGGATTCGAACCTGCGCACCCGGCTCCGGAGGCCGATGCTCTATCCCCTGAGCTACGGGGGCGTGTCGCCGTCTTGCTTGGCGACGAATGAAACACTACCAGCTTCTGGCGGGTGTCCGTGAACAGGTATTTCCGCGTGGTCGCCGTCGCGCGTCGCCCCCGTGCCCCGGCGCCGCCGTGCCCCGTGCCGCCGGCCCGGTCGCGCGCTCGTGCGCAGGGCCGCCGTGTCGGCCATGTGCCGTCCGCCCGCCACCCGTCCGGGGCTGGAAATGGGCAAAACCCGGACGCAGCCCCTACGTCCGACCTACCCTCTGAGTGTGTCAGGGGCGTGTGGCCGTGTGCTTGTTGTCGACGACAGCAAGGCCATCCGGCAATTGATCAGGGTCAATCTCGAGCTTGAGGGCTTCGAGGTCGTGACCGCGGCCGATGGTGTCGAGTGTCTGGATCTGGTGCATCAGGTCTGTCCGGATGTGATCACCCTTGATGTCGTCATGCCCCGGCTCGACGGTCTGCAGACCGCCACCCGGCTCCGCTCCGATCCCCGGACCAGCCGGCTGCCGGTCGCGATCATCAGTGCTGGTACGCAGTACGAGGTGGACAACAACATCACCACCCGGGTCGACGCCTTCCTGGCGAAGCCCTTCGAGCCGAGCGAGCTGGTGCGGCTCGTACGGCAGTTGGCGAACAGGGAGGCCCCGCCGTCGGCCGACGGCAGACACTGTGCCGGGAGGGCGGAGAGCGCTGCGGGCTGACCGCATGGCGAAACCGGGTCGCGAAAGGCCCCCCTCCCTCCCATACGCTTGTTCCGTGACCCCCGCCGATCTCTCCAGGACCGTGCTGCACGCCGTGCGCCGCGCGGTCGACGAGGACGTCCTGCGCGCGCCCGTGCCCGCGCGCGTGCGGGTGGAGAGGACCAGGCCCGGCGGGACCGGGGACTATGCCTGTGCCGTCGCACTGCAGTTGGCCGGGCCCGCCGCGCGTCCGGCCAGGGAAGTGGCCGAGATCCTGCGGGACCGGGTAGCCGGTGCGCCCGGGATCGGGCGGGTCGACGTCACCGGGCCCGGATTCCTGAGCTTCACCCTCGACGCGTCGGCCGATGTCCGGGCGCGCGAGGCAGTCGTACGTGAGGTGCTGGCGCGAGGGGCCCGGTACGGGCACGGGGACGCGCTCGCCGGAGACATCCTCCGGTTCAGCCACGCCCGCGAGGTCCGGGCGGCGGTCACCGCCCACACGCTGCGCGCGATCGCGCGAACGCAGGGCGCGCTGGTGCGTACCAGCTGCGACGGGACGCCCGACCCGGACTGGGCGCGGCTGGGTGTCCACGTCGACGCACAGGGGGAGCCGCCGACTCCGCTCACCGCCATCCGGCCCGTTCCCGCCGGGGCCGGCGCGGGGGAGCTGCTGCGGCGGCTCGGTCGCGACGCCACCCGGTGGGGACTGCTGCGGCCGGCCGGGCACGACCATGCGCCGCTCGGTGCGGAGCTGCTCGTCCAGGGCGCCGGCAACCCGCTCTTCCTGGTCCGTTACGCCCGCTCCCGAGTCTGCGCCCTCACCCGCGGCGCGGCCCTTCTCGGATTCACCAGGACGTACGACGAGGACGTCGACGCCCCCGCACTGCTGCGTACGCTGGCCGACTACCCCCATGCTCTCGCCGTCGCCGCCCGGCACCGCGCGCCCGACCGGCTCGCCCGGCAGCTCGAAGAGATCGCGCACGCCTTCTTCGACTTCCACGACGGCTGCCCGCCGCTGCCCCAGGGTGACGAGAAACCCTCGGCCGCCCACCGCTCCCGGCTGGCCGTTGCCGAAGCTGCCGGGACGGTGCTCGCAGGCGGCCTGTCCCTGCTCGGCATCAGCGCACCCGAAGTCCTCTGAGAGACCTGAGAGAGCAGAGCAACACCATGAGCCGATCCGCACACCCCGCCGGTCCCCGTCACGCCGACGTCCTGACCGAGGGCCACTACACAGCCCCGCCCGCCGACCTCAACGCCCTCGACGAGAAGGTCTGGGCCCGCACCGTCTCCCGCAACGCCGACGGCGTCGTCGCCGTCGGCGGGATCGAAGTGACCCGGCTGGCCGAGGAATTCGGGACGCCCGCCTACTTCCTCGACGAGAGCGACTTCCGCGCCCGCTGCCGCGCCTGGGCCGACGCCTTCGGGCGGGACGCCGATGTCTTCTACGCCGGAAAGGCGTTCCTGTCGCGGGCCGTCGTGCGCTGGCTCCAGGAGGAGGGGCTCAACCTCGACGTCTGTTCCGGTGGTGAGCTGACCATCGCGCTCGCCGCCGGGATGCCCGCCGAACGCATCGCCTTCCACGGCAACAACAAGACCGTCGCCGAGATCGAGCGCGCCATGGAGGCCGGAGTCGGGCGGATCGTGCTCGACTCGTTCCAGGAGATCGTCCGGGTCTCGCACGTCGCGCAGCGGCTCGGCAAGCGGCAGCGCGTACAGATCCGGGTGACCGTCGGCGTCGAGGCGCACACCCACGAGTTCATCGCCACTGCGCACGAGGACCAGAAGTTCGGCATCGCGCTGGCCGGGGGAGAGGCCGCCGAGGCGGTCCGCCGGGCGCTCACTCTCGACGGGCTCGAACTCGTCGGCATCCACTCGCACATCGGCTCGCAGATCTTCGACATGGCCGGCTTCGAGGTCTCCGCCCGACGTGTGGTCCAGCTCCTCGCCGAGGTGCGCGACGAGCACGGCATCGAGCTGCCGGAGATCGACCTCGGCGGTGGACTGGGCATCGCGTACACCTCCGACGACGACCCGCGCGAGCCGCACGAGATCGCCAAGGCACTCGGCGACATCGTGACCCGCGAATGCGAGGCGGCCGGGCTCGCCACCCCCCGGATCTCCGTCGAGCCGGGGCGCGCCATCGTCGGACCCACCGCGTTCACGCTGTACGAGGTCGGCACCGTCAAGCACCTCGAAGGGCTCCGGACCTACGTCAGTGTCGACGGCGGCATGTCGGACAACATCCGCACCGCGCTGTACGACGCCGAGTACTCCGTCGCGCTCGTCTCCCGCCGCTCCGACGCCGAGCCCCAGCTCGTCCGCGTCGTCGGCAAGCACTGCGAGAGCGGCGACATCGTGGTCAAGGACGCGTTCCTGCCGTCGGACCTTGCGCCCGGCGACCTGATCGCGGTGCCCGCCACCGGCGCCTACTGCCGCGCCATGGCGAGCAACTACAACCACGCGCTGCGCCCACCCGTCGTCGCCGTGCGTGACGGAGAGGCGCGCGTGATCGTCCGGCGGGAGACGGAGGAAGATCTCCTGCGTCTCGATGTCGGCTGATGAAATATATGTCTCAGGATCCGGACGGGTGGCAGAAACGTCCGTCCGGTGAGTGAGACTGGTCCACACATGAGCATGTATGAGAAACGAGGTCGGATGATGCGTACGCGTCCGCTGAAGGTGGCGCTGCTGGGCTGTGGAGTGGTCGGCTCAGAGGTGGCGCGCATCATGACGACGCACGCCGACGACCTCGCCGCGCGCATCGGAGCGCCCGTGGAGCTCGCCGGCGTCGCCGTCCGCCGGCCTTCCAAGGTGCGCGAGGGCATCGACCCCGCACTCATCACCACCGATGCGACGGCCCTGGTCAAACGGGGCGACATCGACGTCGTCATCGAGGTCATCGGCGGCGTCGAGCCCGCCCGCACGCTCATCACCACCGCCTTCGAGCACGGCGCGAGCGTCGTCTCCGCCAACAAGGCGCTGCTCGCCGAGGACGGCGCCGCACTGCACGCCGCCGCCGAGCAGCACGGCCGGGACCTCTACTACGAGGCAGCCGTCGCCGGCGCCATTCCGCTCGTACGGCCGCTGCGTGAGTCCCTCGCCGGCGACAAGGTCAACCGGGTGCTCGGCATCGTCAACGGCACGACCAACTTCATCCTCGACAAGATGGACACCAGCGGCGCCGGCTACTCCGAGGCGCTCGACGAGGCCACCGCCCTCGGGTACGCCGAGGCCGACCCGACCGCCGACGTCGAGGGCTTCGACGCCGCCGCCAAGGCCGCGATCCTTGCCGGGATCGCCTTCCACACCCGGGTGAGGATCGGTGAGGTGCACCGCGAGGGCATCACCGAGGTCACCGCCGCCGACATCGCCTCGGCCCGCCGTATGGGCTGCACCGTCAAGCTTCTCGCCATCTGCGAGCGGGCCGCCGACGGGCAGTCCGTCACCGCGCGTGTGCACCCCGCGATGATCCCGCTCAGCCACCCGCTGGCCTCCGTCCGCGAGGCGTACAACGCGGTCTTCGTCGAGGCGGAGGCCGCCGGGCAGCTGATGTTCTACGGCCCCGGCGCCGGTGGCTCGCCGACCGCCTCCGCGGTCCTCGGCGACCTGGTCGCGGTCTGCCGCAACAAGCTCGGCGAGGCCACCGGCCCCGGAGAGTCCGCGTACACGCGTCTGCCGGTCAGCCCCATGGGTGAGGTTGTCACGCGTTACCACATCAGCCTCGACGTGGCCGACAAGCCTGGCGTGCTCGCCCAGGTCGCGACGGTCTTCGCCGAACAGGGCGTATCCATCGATACGGTCCGCCAGCAAGGCCGAAATTCAGGCAGCGGCGACGAAGTCGCCGTCGACGGCGGCGAGGCGTCCCTCGTCGTCGTCACCCACCGCGCGCCCGACGCCGCCCTCTCGGCGACCGTCGAGGCGCTGCGCAAGCTCGACACCGTGCGCGGTGTCGCCAGCATCATGCGTGTTGAAGGGGAGTAAGGACCCATGACCACCAAGGGCACCCACCAGTGGCGCGGCATCATCGAGGAGTACCGGGACCGCCTTCCGGTCACGAGCACGACGCCGGTCGTCACGCTTCGTGAGGGTGGTACGCCGCTCGTTCCCGCTCAGGTCCTCTCCGAGCGTACGGGCTGCGAGGTGCACCTCAAGGTGGAGGGCGCCAACCCCACCGGGTCCTTCAAGGACCGCGGGATGACGATGGCGATCACCCGGGCCAAGGAGGAGGGCGCCCAGGCCGTCATCTGCGCCTCCACCGGCAACACCTCCGCCTCCGCCGCCGCGTACGCGGTGCGGGCCGGCATGGTCTGCGCCGTCCTCGTGCCGCAGGGCAAGATCGCGCTCGGCAAGATGGGCCAGGCGCTCGTCCACGGCGCCAAGATCCTTCAGGTCGACGGCAACTTCGACGACTGCCTGGCGCTGGCCCGCTCGCTGTCGGACAACTACCCGGTGGCTCTGGTCAATTCGGTCAACCCGGTTCGGATCGAGGGCCAGAAGACCGCGGCGTTCGAGATTGTCGATGCGCTCGGCGACGCCCCGGACATCCACGTCCTGCCGGTCGGCAACGCGGGTAACATCACCGCGTACTGGAAGGGGTACACAGAGTACGCGGCGGACGCGATGTCCACGCACAAGCCGCGCATGTGGGGCTTCCAGGCCTCCGGCTCCGCGCCCATCGTCCGCGGCGAGGTCGTCAAGGACCCGTCGACCATCGCCACCGCGATCCGGATCGGCAACCCGGCCTCCTGGCAGTACGCGCTGGCCGCGCGGGACGAGTCGGGCGGCTTCATCGACGAGGTCACGGACCGTCAGATCCTGGCCGCCTACCGGCTGTTGGCCTCCCAGGAGGGCGTCTTCGTGGAGCCCGCCTCGGCCGCGTCGGTCGCCGGTCTGCTCAAGGCCGCCGAAGAGGGCAAGGTCGACCCGGGCCAGAAGATCGTCTGCACGGTCACCGGCAACGGCCTGAAGGATCCCGACTGGGCCGTCGCAGGTGCCCCGCAGCCGGTCACCGTACCGGTCGACGCGGCCACCGCCGCGGAGAAGCTGGGCCTCGCGTAACCGGAACAGCAGCAGCTCAACCGTCCCTTTTCGGGGCGGAGAGCGCATGGGAGGTGTGCGACACGCATCGTGCGCCTCCTGTGCGCCCTATGTCGCCACAGAACCTTCCTTCGATAAGCTGTACCCAACCTGCCACGCCGCACCTGCCGCGGTGCTGCCGTCGTGGCCATCGGGTTCTCCACAGGCTTACGAAAGATCCACCACCACAATCCCCGCCGCAACACATCCCCGCTGCCTCACAAGGAGAGTCGTCGAAGCGATGGCCGGTCCCGCCTTCCGAGCCGCCGCCGTCCGGGTGCGCGTCCCCGCTACCAGCGCCAACCTGGGCCCGGGTTTTGACGCCCTCGGCCTGTCGCTGGGGCTCTACGACGACGTCGTCGTCCGCGTCGCCGACTCCGGGCTGCACATCGACATCGCCGGCGAGGGTGCGGACACCCTGCCCCGCGACGAAAGTCACCTCCTCGTGCGCTCCCTGCGCACCGCCTTCGACCTGCTCGGCGGACAGCCCCGCGGCCTGGAGATCGTCTGCGCCAACCGCATCCCGCACGGGCGCGGCCTCGGCTCCTCCTCCGCCGCCATCTGCGCCGGCATCGTCGCGGCCCGTGCCGTGACCATCGGCGGCGACGCCCGGCTCGACGACGCGGCCCTGCTGGAGCTCGCCACCGAGATCGAGGGCCATCCCGACAACGTCGCCGCATGCTTGCTCGGCGGCTTCACGCTGGCCTGGATGGACGGCGGATCCGCCCGGGCGATCAGGATGGATCCCTCTGATTCCATCGTTCCGGTGGTTTTCGTCCCCGGCAAACCGGTGCTCACCGAGACCGCCCGCGGACTGCTGCCGCGCACAGTCCCGCACGTCGACGCCGCGTTCAACGCAGGCCGTGCGGCGCTCCTTGTCGAGGCCATGACCCGGCGCCCGGAGCTGCTGCTCGCCGCGACCGAGGACCGACTGCACCAGGAATACCGCGCCCCGGCGATGCCGGAAAGCGTGGAACTTGTCAACCGACTGCGCGCCGACGGCGTCCCTGCAGTCATCTCCGGTGCCGGGCCGACCGTGCTCGCGCTGGCCGAAGACGGTGCGGCCGACAAGGTCGCACGGCTGGCGGGCGAGGGATGGGCGGCCAACCGGCTCACTCTCGACGCCTCGGGTGCGAGTGTGCTGCCACTCGCCCCGTAGCGAGAAGTGATTGCCGGTGAGTGAGAGGGGGAATGTTTGTTGGAGCCGGTAGTGTTAACCTCAAGTCAGCAACCGACGTTTACGTGGCGCGTTGCTTCGTGTCCCTTTCCGGGGCCACCATTTCTTCCGAGAGCCTCCCCGACTGCCTGAGCAGCCTGCCTGAGCAGTTTCGAGCGCGCTCCGGAACCGGCACGACACCCCTCGCTTGTCCAGGAGTGGGCCGAGCAGGGGGATGCTCGCGCCGGACCCTTGCACATTCATCTCTCCGCCGTACCCGGCGGACCACCGCCCCGGCACGGTCCGCAAGATCAAAAGACCGCAGTCGGACAGCACAACCGGTCGCCGAGCCAGAAGGCCGACGTCCGCTCCAGGGAAGGACCCTTCGTGAGCGACACCACCGATCTGATGGGCGTGACTGCCGACAAGACCGTCGACAGCGCCGCGCCCGCCGAAGGTGCTGCCACTGGCACCACCGCACGGCGCCGCCGCTCCGGCACCGGCCTCGATGGCATGGTCCTGGCCGAGCTGCAGCAGGTCGCGTCCGGCCTCGGCATCAAGGGCACTGCGCGGATGCGCAAGGGCCAGCTGATCGAGGTCATCAAGGAGGCGCAGGCCGGCAGCGCTGCGCCCAAGGCCGCTGCCGCGCCCGCCGAGACCAAGCCCAAGCGGCGCGCCACTTCCAAGTCGCGCACCGACGATGAGTCCGCTGCCGCGCCCGCCGAGAAGGCCACGGCTCAGCAGCAGATCGACATCCCCGGCCAGCCGGCCAGTGACGACCAGCCCGTGGGCGAGCGTCGTCGGCGCCGGGCGACCGCGCAGGCGGGCAGCCCGGAAACCAAGGTGGAAACCAAGACGGAACCCAAGGCCGAGGCCAAGGTGGAGACGCCGGCCGAGCCGAAGAGCGAGGACCGCTCCGAGGCGAAGGCCGAAGCCGCCGTGGACACCGCCGAGGGCCGCCGCGGCGACCGCGGTCAGCGCGGTGAGCGCGGTGAGCGCGGCGACCGCCGTGACCGTCAGCGCGACCGCCGTGGCAAGGGCGACGAGCAGGGCGGTGGCCAGGGTCAGCAGGGCGGCCAGCGCCAGCAGCGCCAGGGGCAGCAGGGTGGCGGCGGCCCGCAGGACGACGGTTACGACGACGAGGCAGGTGGCCGTCGCGGCCGCCGTGGCCGCTACCGCGACCGTCGTGGCCGTCGTGGCCGCGACGACTTCGCGAGCGACGCACCGCCGGTCACCGACGACGACGTCCTGATCCCCGTCGCGGGCATCCTGGACATCCTCGACAACTACGCGTTCATCCGGACCTCCGGCTACCTGCCGGGCCCGAACGACGTGTACGTGTCGCTCGCCCAGGTCCGCAAGAACGGCCTGCGCAAGGGTGACCACGTCACCGGTGCGGTGCGCCAGCCCAAGGACGGCGAGCGCCGTGAGAAGTTCAACGCGCTCGTCCGCCTCGACTCCGTCAACGGAATGGCGCCCGAGTCCGGCCGCGGCCGCCCGGAGTTCCAGAAGCTGACCCCGCTCTACCCGCAGGACCGGCTCCGTCTGGAGACCGACTCCAACGTCCTGACGACGCGGATCATCGACCTGGTCGCTCCCATCGGCAAGGGCCAGCGAGGCCTGATCGTGGCCCCGCCGAAGACCGGCAAGACCATGATCCTGCAGGCGATCGCCAACGCGATCACCGTCAACAGCCCCGAGTGCCACCTGATGGTCGTCCTGGTCGACGAGCGTCCGGAAGAGGTCACCGACATGCAGCGGTCGGTGAAGGGCGAGGTCATCTCCTCGACCTTCGACCGTCCCGCCGAGGACCACACCACCGTCGCCGAGCTGGCCATCGAGCGCGCCAAGCGTCTCGTCGAGCTGGGTCACGACGTGGTCGTCCTGCTGGACTCGATCACCCGCCTCGGCCGTGCGTACAACCTCGCGGCCCCGGCGTCCGGCCGCATCCTGTCCGGTGGTGTCGACTCGACCGCGCTGTACCCGCCGAAGCGCTTCTTCGGTGCGGCGCGCAACATCGAGGACGGCGGCTCGCTGACCATCCTGGCCACGGCGCTCGTCGAGACCGGCTCGCGCATGGACGAGGTGATCTTCGAGGAGTTCAAGGGCACCGGCAACATGGAGCTCAAGCTCGACCGGAAGCTCTCGGACAAGCGCATCTTCCCGGCGGTGGACGTCGACGCGTCCAGCACCCGTAAGGAAGAAATCCTGCTCGGCAGCGACGAGTTGGCGATTGTCTGGAAGCTGCGCCGGGTGCTCCACGCACTCGACCAGCAGCAGGCGATCGAGCTGCTCCTGGACCGGATGAAGAAGACCCAGTCCAACGCGGAGTTCCTGCTCCAGATCCAGAAGACGACGCCCGCCCCGGGCAACGGCAACGACTGACCTCGTACCGTCCCGGCAGTCCTGGACCGCCGGTCGTTCATAGGGCCGCCCCCGCCACCTCGGTGACGGGGGCGGCCCTATTTCCGGTGTTTCACTCGAACCGCCCGATTCGAGACCTTCGCCACACAGTGACCGCTCCGCCGCCGGGCCCGAATCGGCTGTAACAGGCCAAGAAACCGCAGGTGGGCGCGGGATCACCAGCTGTTCGTCGGCGCTCCGTGCGGGTTCCGGACCGACACGGGCGTCACAGGTCGCTGTGCAACCCTTCTCCGAGTCACGACGTCGTACGAAGTGACGACAGAGCGACACAAACAGTGCCCGAACGCCACAACAAGGGGTAGCCGGGAGCAAGCGAGGATCGAGGGAGACGGATGACCGGGCAGAGCGGGAGCGGCACCCGGATACGCGCCACCGGCAAGCGCCGGAAGAAGGCGTCCCGCCGCCGCAGGGCCACGGTCATAGCCGCCTGGACCGCGGCCGGTGTGGTCGTCGTCGGCGGTGCGGGGCTGGGATACGCGTACATGAAGCTCAACGACAATCTCAAGGCCGTCGACATCAACGCCGCGCTCGGCAAGAACCGCCCCGTCAACGTCGACAACGGCTCGGAGGACATTCTCGTCCTCGGCTCCGACTCCCGCTCCGGCGCGAACTCCGCGTACGGCGCGGACGAAGGCACCGCCCGCTCGGACACCGCGATGGTCGTGCATGTCAACAAGGGCCACAAGACGGCCAGCGTCGTGTCCATCCCGCGCGACACCCTCGTCACCCGCCCCGACTGCACGAGCGACACCACCGGTAAGACGGTCGCGGGCCAGCAGCGTGCGATGTTCAACACGGCGTACGAGGTCGGCGGACCGGCCTGCGCGGTCAAGACCGTCGAGTCGATGTCCGGTATCCGCATGGACCACTACGTCGAGGTCGACTTCACCGGCTTCAAGAAGCTCATCGACCAGCTCGGCGGAGTCAAGATCACCACCACGCAGGCGATCGACGACTCCAAGAGCCATCTGCATCTGCAGCCCGGCACCCACACCCTTAACGGGGAGCAGTCGCTCGGCCTGGTCCGCACCCGCAAGAGCATCGGCGACGGCAGCGACCTCGGCCGCATCCAGCTCCAGCAGGCGTTCATCAAGGCGCTGATGGAACAGGTGAAGAGCGTCGGGGTGTTCTCGAACCCGAAGACCCTGTTCGACCTCGCGGACACGGCGACGAAGGCCATCACCACCGACTCCGACCTGGGTTCGGTCCCGAAACTCACCGGCTTCGCCACCGGTCTCAAGGGGCTCGGCCCGAAGAACGTCACCATGGTGACGATGCCCGTGCAGTACGACCCGGCCGACCCGAACCGCGTCATTCCGCTGGAGGAGTCCGCGCAGCAGGTGTGGACCGCCCTCAAGCACGACAAGCCGATCCCGGCCTCCGCCACCGAGAAGTCGGCGGGCGACAAGGGCGTGGCCGGCAAGGTCGTCCAGTAGACCTCTGTCAGATCAGTAACAGGACGCGCGCGACGTGTTCCCGAACGGTCGGGAATAGTTGCGGCCCGCCCCCGGTTTTGGGAGATGCGGCCGGTCCTGGCAGACTGGTACGTCGGCCCCGGTTCACGGATGCGCAAATCCGCGCATGCGACCCGGCGCCCTCCCGAACCTAGGAGACACCCTTGAAGCGCGACATCCACCCCGAGTACGTCGAGACGCAGGTCAGCTGCACCTGCGGCGCGTCGTTCACCACCCGGAGCACCATCGACGGCGGCACCATCCGCGCCGACGTCTGCTCCGAGTGCCACCCGTTCTACACGGGCAAGCAGAAGATCCTCGACACCGGTGGCCGTGTGGCCCGCTTCGAGGCCCGCTTCGGCAAGGCTGCAGGCTCCGCCAGCAAGTAGCGAGCTCTTGCGCCGGTCCTTGGCGCCCTCTTCCCGGGGGCGCCGAGGCCGGCGTTTTTTTCCGGCCGGGTGTACGGGGTCTCCCCGTACCCCGCCCGGACAGCACGACGCCGTTCAGCCGGCATATCGAGTAACTTCCCCGAGCTCTCCACGAGCAGGGGATATCCCACCCCCCCAGGAGCCCCCGATGTTCGAGGCGGTCGAGGAACTGATCGGCGAACAGACCGATCTTGAGAAGAAGCTCGCGGATCCCGCGGTCCACGCCGACCAGGCCAACGCGCGCAAGCTCAACAAGCGCTACGCCGAGCTGACCCCGATCGTCGGTGCGTACCGCTCCTGGAAGCAGGCCGGTGACGACATCGAAACCGCCCGCGAGCTCGCCGCGGACGACCCCGAGTTCGCCGCCGAGGTCAAGGACCTGGAGAAGCAGCGCGAGGAGCTCACCGAGAAGCTCCGCCTCCTCCTGGTCCCGCGCGACCCCAGTGACGACAAGGACGTGCTCCTGGAGATCAAGGCGGGCGCGGGCGGCGACGAGTCGGCCCTCTTCGCCGGCGATCTGCTGCGGATGTATCTGCGGTACGCCGAGCGCATCGGCTGGAAGACCGAGATCATCGACTCCACCGAGTCCGAACTCGGCGGCTACAAGGACGTCCAGGTCGCGGTGAAGACCAAGGGCGGCAACGGCGCCACGGAGCCCGGCCAGGGCGTGTGGGCCCGGCTGAAGTACGAGGGCGGGGTGCACCGCGTGCAGCGCGTGCCGTCCACCGAGTCGCAGGGCCGTATTCACACCTCCGCCGCCGGTGTGCTCGTCACGCCCGAGGCGGAGGAGGTCGATGTCGAGATCCACGCCAACGATCTCCGTATCGACGTCTACCGGTCCTCGGGCCCCGGCGGCCAGTCCGTCAACACCACGGACTCCGCCGTCCGCATCACGCACCTGCCGACCGGTGTGGTCGCCTCCTGCCAGAACGAGAAGAGCCAGCTCCAGAACAAGGAGCAGGCGATGCGTATCCTGCGTTCGCGACTGCTTGCCGCGGCCCAGGAAGCGGCCGAGCAGGAAGCCTCGGACGTCCGGCGCAGTCAGGTGCGTACCGTTGACCGTTCCGAGAAGATCCGTACATACAACTTCCCGGAAAACCGGATCTCGGACCACCGCGTCGGCTTCAAGGCGTACAACTTGGACCAGGTGCTCGACGGGGAGCTGGACGCCGTGATCCAGGCCTGTGTCGACGCCGACTCCGCCGCCAAGCTCGCCGCCGCATAAGAACGCCCGCCCCGCCCGTAAACCCGTACGGAGAACCGCGATGAACCTGCTGCTCGCCGAGGTGGCCCAGGCCACCCAGCGGCTGGCCGACGCCGGTGTACCCTCGCCGCGATTCGACGCGGAGGAACTCGCCGCGTTCGTGCACGGCGTCAAGCGGGGCGAGCTGCACCTGGTGCCGGACGAGGACTTCGACGCCCGGTACTGGGAGACCATCGCCCGCCGCGAGGCCCGCGAACCGCTCCAGCACATCACCGGCCGCGCCTTCTTCCGCTACCTGGAGCTCCAGGTGGGCCCCGGCGTCTTCGTGCCCCGCCCGGAGACCGAGTCGGTCGTCGGCTGGGCGATAGACGCCGTCCGGGCGATGGACGTCGTCGAGCCGCTGATCGTCGACCTGTGCACGGGATCGGGCGCCATCGCCCTCGCCATGGCCCAGGAGGTGCCGCGCTCGCGCGTGCACGCCGTGGAGCTCTCCGAGGACGCCCTCAGATGGACGCGGAAGAACGCCGAGGGGTCTCGGGTCACCGTGCACCGCGGAGACGCTCTGACGGCCCTTCCCGAGCTCGACGGCCAGGTCGACCTGGTCATCTCCAACCCGCCGTACATCCCGCTCACCGAGTGGGAGTACGTGGCACCCGAGGCCCGTGACCACGATCCGGAGATGGCGCTCTTCTCCGGCGAGGACGGCCTGGACACCATCCGCGGCCTCGAGCGCACCGCGCACCGCCTGCTGCGCCCCGGTGGCCTCGTCGTCATCGAGCACGCCGACACCCAGGGCGGCCAGGTGCCGTGGATCTTCACCGAGGAGCGGGGCTGGGCCGACGCGGCCGACCACCCCGATCTGAACCGGCGGCCCCGGTTCGCGACGGCCCGCAAGGCCATGCCGTGACCGGCGCCACGCACCCGCACGACCCGTACCCGCCATACCCGTACATGCTTGAGGAGGCCGGCTGATGGCTCGGCGATACGACTGCAACGACGCGACCGACCGTACGACGGGTCTGCGTGAAGCCGCGTCCGCCGTCCGCCGCGGAGAACTGGTCGTGCTGCCCACCGACACCGTCTACGGGATCGGTGCCGACGCCTTCAGTGCCGAGGGCGTCGCCGACCTGCTCGACGCCAAGGGCCGCGGCCGCAACATGCCGACCCCTGTCCTGATCGGCTCTCCGAACACCCTGCACGGCCTTGTCACGGACTTCTCCGAGCAGGCCTGGGAGCTCGTCGACGCCTTCTGGCCGGGAGCCCTCACGCTCGTCGCCAAGCACCAGCCCTCGCTTCAGTGGGACCTCGGCGACACCCGCGGCACCGTCGCCATCCGGATGCCGCTGCACCCGGTCGCCATCGAACTGCTCACCGAGGTCGGCCCGATGGCCGTCTCCAGCGCCAACCTCACCGGACACCCGGCTCCCGAGGACTGCGACGCCGCCCAGGAGATGCTTGGCGACTCCGTCTCCGTCTACCTCGACGGCGGCCCGACGCCCGGCATCGTGCCGTCCTCGATCGTCGACGTCACCGGCAAGGTCCCGGTTCTGCTGCGGGCCGGAGCTCTCTCCGTCGAGGAACTCCGCAAGGTGGTACCGGACCTCGAGGTGGCCAATTGACCGCCCCTGAGGGGCGTGGCATAGCGGGGCGGACCGACACCTTCCGCATCCTCCACGTCAGCACCGGCAATGTCTGCCGCTCGCCGATCACCGAGCGGCTGACCCGCCATGCCCTGGTGGACCGGCTCGGCGACCCGCTCAGCGGCGGCCTGATCGTGGAGAGCGCGGGCACCTGGGGGCACGAAGGCGCCCCGATGGAAACCAACGCCGAGATCGTCCTCGCCGACTTCGGCGCCGATGCCACCGGCTTCGTCGGCCGCGAGCTCCTCGACGAGCACGTGATCCGCGCCGACCTCGTCCTGACCGCCACCCGGGACCACCGCGCCCAGGTGATCTCGATGGGTCACTCGGCCGGCCTGAGGACGTTCACGCTCAAGGAATTCACCCGGCTGGTCCGGGCCATAGACCCCGCGACGCTGCCCGACCCGCGCGGTGAGGGCGTCGTCGAACGCGCCCGTGCGCTGGTCCGTGCGGCCGCGGCGCTGCGCGGCTGGCTGCTGGCCCCCACTGCCGAGGCGGACGAGGTCTACGACCCGTACGGTGCCCCGATCACGTTCTTCCGTTCCATTGGCGACGAGATCAACCAGGCGCTCGACCCGGTGGTCACCGCGATGACGGGCGTACCGGCCCCGCACTGACGCGCCCGGGCAGCGGGCGGGCGCACGCGTACCGGCCTACATTGGATCCGACGCCAACGCATCCCCCTCCCCAGGCCCGGAGCCGTCAGATGTCGGTCACCACTCCCGCCGCACACTCCTCCGCCACCGTCACAGCCCTGCCGCAGGATTTCGGCGCCCTGCTCCGGGGAGATCCGGAAATCGCCGACGTGCTGCTGGGGGAGCTGCACCGGCAGTCGAGCACGCTGCAGCTGATCGCCGCCGAGAACTTCACCTCGCCCGCGGTACTCGCCGCGCTCGGCTCACCGCTCGCCAACAAGTACGCCGAGGGCTACCCCGGCGCCCGCCATCACGGCGGCTGCGAGCTGGCCGACGCCGCCGAACTCATCGCCGTTCAGCGGGCCACTGCGCTCTTCGGAGCGGAGCACGCGAACGTTCAGTCGCACTCCGGCTCCTCGGCCGTCCTGGCGGCGTACGCGGCCCTGCTGCGCCCCGGTGACACTGTGCTCGCGATGGGGCTCCAGTACGGCGGACATCTCACCCATGGCTCGCCCGCCAACTTCTCCGGCCGATGGTTCGAGTTCGTCGGGTACGGGGTCGACTCGGAGAGCGGCCTGATCGACTACGAGCAGGTGCGCACCCTGGCCCGCGCACACCGGCCCAAGGCGATCGTCAGCGGCTCGATCTCGTACCCCCGCCATCCCGACTACAAGCTGTTCCGCGAGATCGCCGACGAGGTCGGCGCGTATCTGATCGCCGACGCCGCGCACCCGATGGGGCTGATCGCCGGGGGAGCGGCGCCCAGTCCCGTCCCGTACGCCGACGTGGTGTGCGCCACCACGCACAAGGTGCTGCGCGGGCCGCGCGGCGGCATGATCCTGTGCGGATCGGAGCTGGCCGAGCGGATCGACCGGGCGGTCTTCCCGTTCACCCAGGGCGGCGCGCAGATGCACACGGTCGCCGCGAAGGCGGTCGCGTTCGGCGAGGCGGCGACACCGGCGTTCGCCGCGTACGCCCATCAGGTGGTGGCACACGCCCGGGTTCTGGCGGCCGGTCTGGAGGCCGAGGGGTTCGAGGTGACCACCGGCGGCACGGACACCCACCTGATCGTCGCGGACCCGGCGCCACTGGGCATCGACGGCCGCACCGCCCGCGAACGGCTCGCGGCGGCGGGCATGGTGCTGGACACCTGCGCGCTGCCTTACGGGGACGCCCGGGGCATCAGGCTCGGCACTGCCGCGGTCACCACCCAGGGCATGAACGTGACCGACATGGCACGGCTCGCGGCGCTCTTCGGGGCTGCGGTACGTGAGGAAGGCGACGTCCGCACCGAGGTGCGGGAACTGGCCGGGAAATATCCTCCCTATCCGGGGTAGACGTGGTCCATGCAACCATCACGCGTACCTCTGTGTCCTCAACCATGAGGCCGACGTAGTTAAGGTGTGGGCTGAGATGGCCGGCGATATCTGTGGGGCAGCCCGTGCGTGATTACTTGCTGACGCTCTGTGTCACGGCTGCGGTGACCTATCTGCTCACCGGCCCGGTGCGGAAGTTCGCCATCGCGGTCGGGGCGATGCCCGCGATCCGTGCGCGTGACGTCCACCGAGAACCGACACCGAGGCTCGGTGGCATCGCCATGTTCGGCGGGCTGTGCGCCGGACTGATCGTCGCGGCCCATCTGTACAACCTGGACAGCGTCTTCCAGCTGTCCAGCGAACCGCGGGCGCTGCTCTCCGGTGCCGCGCTGATCTGGCTGATCGGCGTCCTCGACGACAAGTTCGAGATCGATGCGCTGATCAAGCTCGGCGGGCAGATGATCGCCGCCGCGGTCATGGTCATCCAGGGGCTGACGATCCTGTGGCTGCCGATCCCCGGCATCGGCACGGTCGCGCTCACCCAGTGGCAGGGCACGCTGCTCACCGTGGCGCTGGTCGTCATCACGGTCAACGCGGTCAACTTCGTCGACGGCCTGGACGGCCTGGCGGCCGGCATGGTGTGCATCGCCTCGGCCGCGTTCTTCCTCTACACGTACCGGCTCTGGTACGGGCACATGATCGAGGCGGCCGCCCCCGCGACGCTCTTCACGGCGATCCTGATGGGCATGTGCCTCGGCTTCCTGCCGCACAACATGCATCCCGCCCGGATCTTCATGGGTGACTCCGGCTCGATGCTGATCGGTCTCGTGCTGGCCGCCGGTGCGATTTCTGTCACGGGGCAGGTCGACCCGGACGCGATGAAGCTCTTCGCGGGCAGTGAGCGAGAGGCCACGCACGCGATGCTGCCGGTCTTCATTCCGCTGCTGCTGCCGCTGACGATCATCGCGATCCCGACCGCGGACCTGGTGCTGGCGATCGTCCGGCGCACCTGGAAGGGCCAGTCGCCGTTCGCCGCGGACCGCGGCCATCTGCACCACCGGCTGCTGGAGATCGGCCATTCGCACAGCAGGGCCGTGCTGATCATGTACTTCTGGTCGGCCCTGATCGCCTTCGGTGCGGTCGGCTACTCCGTGCACTCGACGTCGCTGTGGATCGCGCTGGTGATCGTGGGGCTGAGCGCGGTGGGTCTGGTCCTGCTGCTGATGCCCCGCTTCACACCGCGCGCCCCGCGCTGGGCGGAGCGCTTCGTGCCGCCCCGCTACCGCCGCTGGGACCAGCGGGGCAAGAGCTCCGGAGCCGCGCACGAGGCGCAACAGGAGCCCCGGGAACCGCAGATGGGGCAGGACGAGCATGAGCCGCGGGAGCCGGCACGCGTCGTCGTCGGTGTCTCCGGCGTCAATGGGGCGACCGCGATCGGACCCCGTTCGCGTTCTTCGAAAAGTCGTAAGGCCGATTCCGCCCGCCGATGACTCAGGCATCAGGGGGTAATACCGGACAAGAGGTCGAGTTGTGTTGCTCACACGCGCGGGTTAACTCTCATGTGTGACAGCAAGCACACTTTCTTAGTAAAGACCTCATCAAATAGTTTGTGATACCGTTCACTAAGCCCGGTGACACTACCGAAGGACCCCAGCGAGGCGGTCCATAGGGCCGAAGCATCGACTCGGACCGGGCCTACGCTCGTCCATGACGACACACTGCCCACCCCCTGCAAGCGGAGCTGCCGCCATGCCGTCCAACGACGTCCGGACTCTCCTCCAAGCCGCCGTACCCACCGCTGTCGCCGGCGCAGTTGCCGTCGCCGTCAGCGGTGGCGTCGCCGGTGGCAAGGGAGCCCTCGGGGCGCTCGTTGCGACCATCGTGGTGGTCCTCTTCATGGGGATCGGCCTCGTGGTTCTGCAACGGACCGCCAGGTCCCTGCCTCACCTGTTCCAGGCGATGGGGCTGATGCTGTACACGGCTCAGCTTCTCCTGCTGTTCATCTTTGTCGCCGCATTCAAGAACACGACGATGTTCGACCCGAAAGCCTTCGCGATCACTCTGGTCGCGCTGACTCTCGTGTGGATCGGCGCACAGGCGCGTGCGCACATGAAGGCCAAGATCCTTTACGTCGAGCCCGAGTCCGACCAGCGCGACAAGCCCACGAACACGGGCCCGAAGACGTGAACGGTAGGGGCGGAATAAATGCAGGTTTCAGACCCTGCTATCGTCCGGTTCCAACTGCGGCACTGCGGGCGCGGGCATGTGAGCTGACGCCTGCTCGATCGCGAGGCTCTATGCCTGACTGCCGCTCACACATCCGTAACACCAGTCCAGTGCCGAACCGCGGCTGCGCGCCGCGCCGACACAACGAGGTTGCCGTACCTATGCGCCACGCTGAAGGAGCCCGCGGTGAGTGCTGACCCGACACAGGTGCTCGCCTTCGAGACCGATTGCCACATCTTCTCCGGTTGTGGTTTCCCGGGTCCTGGCTTGCACTCATTCCTGTTCGAGCCGATCTTCGGTGACGCGGACAGCAACGTCTACTTCAACAAGACGATGCTGCTGGCGCTCCTCGGTACGGTCATCATCGTCGGCTTCTTCTGGGCCGCCTTCCGCAAGCCGAAGGTCGTTCCGGGCAAGCTGCAGATGGTCGCCGAGGCCGGTTACGACTTCGTCCGCCGCGGGATCGTCTACGAGACGCTCGGCAAGCGCGAGGGCGAGAAGTACGTCCCGCTGATGGTGTCGATCTTCTTCTTCGTCTGGATGATGAACCTCTGGTCGATCATCCCGCTCGCCCAGTTCCCGGTGACGTCGATCATCGCGTACCCGGCGGGCCTGGCGGCGATCGTCTACGTCATCTGGATGAGCATCACCTTCAAGCGCCACGGTTTCGTCGGCGGCTTCAAGAACCTGACGGGCTACGACAAGTCGCTCGGCGCGGTGCTTCCGCTGGTCATGGTCATCGAGTTCTTCTCGAACGTCCTGGTCCGGCCCTTCACGCACGCAGTCCGACTCTTCGCGAACATGTTCGCCGGTCACACGCTGCTGCTCCTCTTCACCATCGCCAGCTGGTACCTGCTGAACGGCATCGGTATCGCCTACGCGGGTGTCTCGTTCGTGATGGTCATCGTGATGACCGCCTTCGAGCTGTTCATCCAGGCTGTTCAGGCGTACGTCTTCGTGCTCCTGGCGTGCAGCTTCATTCAGGGCGCTGTCGCCGAGCACCACTGATCGCGCCTCCCCTCCCCCCAGTCGTCCGGTGGCCAACCCCCACCGGTCCGTGAAAGAGAAGGAAGAACTGGCATGTCCCAGACCCTTGCCGCCGTCACCGGTTCCCTCAGCTCCGTCGGATACGGCCTGGCCGCCATCGGCCCCGGCGTCGGCGTCGGCATCATCTTCGGTAACGGCACGCAGGCTCTCGCCCGTCAGCCCGAGGCTGCCGGCCTGATCCGCGCCAACCAGATTCTCGGCTTCGCCTTCTGTGAGGCGCTCGCCCTGATCGGTCTGGTCATGCCGTTCGTCTACAGCTGACGAACTGCGACTAGTCCGTTCCGACGAAAGGCACTGATGTGAACCCCCTGGTTCAGCTCGCGGCGGAAAAGCCTGAGAATCCGCTCGTTCCGCCGCTCCCTGAGCTCGTCATCGGTCTGATCGCCTTCGTCATCGTCTTCGGCTTCCTCGCCAAGAAGCTCCTCCCGAACATCAACAAGGTTCTGGACGAGCGCCGCGAGGCCATCGAAGGCGGTATCGAGAAGGCCGATGCGGCCCAGACCGAGGCCCAGAGCGTGCTTGAGCAGTACAAGGCTCAGCTCGCCGAGGCCCGCCACGAGGCCGCGCGCCTGCGCCAGGAGGCTCAGGAGCAGGGCGCCGTGATCCTGCAGGAGATGCGGGCGGAAGGCCAGCGGCAGCGCGAGGAGATCATCGCTGCCGGCCACGCCCAGATCGAGGCCGACCGCAAGGCCGCGGCTTCCGCGCTGCGTCAGGACGTGGGCAAGCTCGCCACCGACCTGGCCGGCAGGCTCGTCGGCGAGTCCCTCGAGGACCACGCCCGGCAGAGCCGCACCATCGACCGTTTCCTCGACGAGCTCGAGGCGAAGGCCGAGGCTGTCCGATGAACGGCGCGAGCCGCGAGGCACTGGCTGCCGCACGTGAGCGTCTCGACGCGCTGACCGACCACACGTCGGTCGACGCGGCGAAGCTCGCCGAGGAGCTGGCCGCCGTCACGGCGCTGCTCCAGCGCGAGGTCTCATTGCGGCGGGTCCTGACCGACCCGTCGCAGGCCGGTGAGGCGAAGGCCGAGCTGGCCGGACGACTGCTGCGCGGCCAGGTGGGCGGCGAGACCGTCGACCTGATCTCCGGCATGGTCCGCTCCCGCTGGTCGCAGTCGCGTGACCTGGTCGACTCGGTCGAGGAACTGGCGAGCACCGCAGATCTCACCGCCGCCCAGCGCAGCGGGGATCTCGACGACGTCGAGGACGAGCTCTTCCGGTTCGGCCGGATCGTCGCCTCCGACAAGGAGCTGCGCGCCGCGCTCACCAATCGGTCCGCGTCCGTTGCTGCCAGGGCTGAGCTGCTGCGCAGCCTGCTCGGCGGCAAGGCACGGCCCGCCACCGAGCGCCTCGTCGGGCGGCTTGTGACCCAGCCCCGGGGACGTAGCCTGGAAGCGGGACTCGAGTCCCTCTCCAAGCTTGCCGCGGAGCGCCGGGACCGCATGGTCGCCGTGGTCACGTCGGCAGTGCCGCTGAGCGATCAGCAGAAGCAGCGCCTCGGCGCCGCACTGACGGCGGTCTACGGTCGGCCGATGCACCTGAACCTCGACGTGGACCCGACGGTCCTCGGCGGGATCGCGGTGCGGGTCGGTGACGAGATCATCAACGGCAGCATCGCGGAGCGCCTCGACGAGGTGTCCCGCCGCATGGCCGGCTGACACAGCGCAGCAACAGAACAAGCAAGACCAGCGGCCCGGTTGGGCCGTGCAGAAATTGCAGAAGATTCCTGGGGGTCGGCCCCCAGACCCCCTTAAGAAACTTCGGGCCCAACAAGGAGAGCAGGGAACCCAGATGGCGGAGCTCACGATCCGGCCGGAGGAGATCCGGGACGCGCTGGAGAACTTTGTCCAGGCGTACAAGCCGGACGCGGCCTCGCGCGAGGAGGTCGGTACGGTCAGCGTTGCCGGCGACGGCATCGCGAAGGTCGAGGGTCTTCCCTCGGCCATGGCGAACGAGCTGCTGAAGTTCGAGGACGGAACCCTCGGTCTCGCCCTCAACCTCGAGGAGCGCGAGATCGGTGCGATCGTTCTCGGCGAGTTCAGCGGAATCGAGGAGGGCCAGCCGGTGCAGCGCACCGGTGAGGTGCTCTCCGTCGGCGTCGGCGAGGGTTACCTCGGTCGCGTCGTCGACCCGCTCGGCAACCCGATCGACGGTCTCGGCGAGATCGCGACCGACAGCCGCCGCGCCCTCGAGCTGCAGGCCCCTGGCGTCATGGTCCGTAAGTCGGTGCACGAGCCGATGCAGACCGGCTACAAGGCCGTCGACGCCATGGTGCCGATCGGCCGCGGCCAGCGTCAGCTGATCATTGGTGACCGTCAGACCGGTAAGACCGCTCTGGCCGTCGACACGATCATCAACCAGCGCGACAACTGGCGCTCGGGCGACGTGAACAAGCAGGTGCGCTGCATCTACGTCGCCATCGGTCAGAAGGGCTCCACCATCGCCTCCGTGCGCGGTGCCCTGGAAGAGGCCGGCGCGCTCGAGTACACGACCATCGTCGCCGCCCCGGCGTCCGACCCGGCCGGCTTCAAGTACCTTGCGCCGTACACCGGTTCGGCCATCGGCCAGCACTGGATGTACCAGGGCAAGCACGTCCTGATCATCTTCGACGACCTCTCGAAGCAGGCCGACGCCTACCGCGCCGTGTCGCTGCTGCTGCGCCGTCCGCCGGGCCGTGAGGCCTACCCGGGCGACGTCTTCTACCTCCACTCGCGTCTGCTGGAGCGCTGCGCGAAGCTCTCCGACGAGATGGGCGCCGGTTCGATGACGGGCCTCCCGATCGTCGAGACCAAGGCGAACGACGTGTCGGCGTTCATTCCGACCAACGTCATCTCCATCACCGACGGCCAGTGCTTCCTGGAGTCCGACCTGTTCAACGCCGGCCAGCGTCCGGCCCTGAACGTCGGTATCTCGGTCTCCCGTGTCGGTGGCTCCGCCCAGCACAAGGCGATGCGCCAGGTCTCCGGCCGTCTCCGTGTCGACCTCGCCCAGTACCGTGAGCTGGAGGCGTTCGCCGCCTTCGGTTCCGACCTGGACGCGGCCTCGAAGGCGTCGCTGGAGCGCGGTAAGCGCATGGTCGAGCTGCTGAAGCAGCCGCAGTACAACCCGTACCCGGTCGAGGAGCAGGTCGTCTCCATCTGGGCCGGCACCACCGGCAAGATGGACGACGTCCCGGTCGAGGACATCCGTCGCTTCGAGAGCGAGCTGCTGGAGTACCTGCGCCGCGAGCGCAAGGACCTCCTGACCAGCATCGCCGAGGGCGCCAAGATGTCCGACGACACGCTGCAGTCGGTTGCCGACGCGGTCGCCGCCTTCAAGCAGCAGTTCGAGACCTCGGACGGCAAGCTTCTGGGCGAGGGCTGATCGATGGGCGCTCAGCTTCGCGTTTACAAGCGCCGCATTCGCTCCGTCACCGCCACGAAGAAGATCACCAAGGCGATGGAGATGATCGCCGCTTCGCGCATCGTCAAGGCGCAGCGCCAGGTGGCGGCGTCGACGCCGTACGCGACCGAGCTCACCCGTGCGGTGACCGCGGTGGCGACCGGCTCCACCACCAAGCACCCGCTGACCACCGAGGCCGACACTCCGGCGCGGGCCGCGATCCTGCTCATCACGAGCGACCGCGGTCTGGCCGGCGGTTACTCCTCCAACGCCATCAAGGCGGCGGAGCGACTGACCGAGCGTCTGCGCGGTGAGGGCAAGGAGGTCGTCACGTATGTGATCGGCCGCAAGGGTGTCGCCTACTACGGCTTCCGTGAGCGCAAGATCGCGGACTCGTGGACCGGCTTCACCGACAGCCCGACGTACGCGGATGCGAAGCGGGCTGCGGGCCCGCTGATCGAAGCGGTCACCCAGGAGACCGCCGAGGGCGGCGTGGACGAGCTGCACATCGTCTTCACGGAGTTCGTGTCGATGATGACGCAGAACCCGGTGGACGACCGGATGCTGCCGCTCAGCCTCGACACGACGAAGGAAGAAGAGGGCAAGGGCGAGATCCTGCCGCTCTTCGACTTCGAGCCGTCGGCGGAGGACGTCCTCGACGCCCTGCTTCCGCGGTATGTCGAGAGCCGGATCTACAACGCACTGCTGCAGGCCGCTGCTTCCGAGCACGCTGCCCGCCGCCGCGCGATGAAGTCGGCCACCGACAACGCCGGAGAGCTCATCAAGAGCCTCTCCCGGCTTGCCAACGCGGCCCGCCAGGCCGAAATCACCCAGGAAATCAGCGAGATCGTCGGTGGTGCCAGTGCGCTGGCCGACGCGACCGCGGGGAGTGACAAGTAATGACGACCACAGTTGAGACGGCCGTCGCCACGGGCCGCGTCGCCCGGGTCATCGGCCCGGTCGTCGACGTGGAGTTCCCCGTCGACGCGATGCCGGAGATCTACAACGCGCTGACTGTCCAGGTGGCCGACCCGGCCGAGGACGGCAAGCTCAAGAAGCTGACGCTCGAGGTCGCCCAGCACCTCGGCGACGGCCTGGTCCGCGCGATCTCGATGCAGCCCACCGACGGTCTGGTCCGCCAGGCTCCGGTGACCGACACGGGCACCGGCATCACGGTCCCGGTCGGCGAGATCACCAAGGGCAAGGTGTTCAACACCCTCGGTGAGATCCTGAACAAGCCCGAGGCCGAGGCCGAGGTCACCGAGCGCTGGCCGATCCACCGCAAGGCGCCCAACTTCGACCAGCTCGAGTCGAAGACCGAGATGTTCGAGACCGGCGTCAAGGTCATCGACCTTCTCACCCCGTACGTCAAGGGTGGAAAGATCGGTCTGTTCGGTGGTGCCGGTGTCGGCAAGACCGTTCTGATCCAGGAAATGATCTACCGCGTCGCCAACAACCACGACGGTGTGTCGGTGTTCGCGGGCGTCGGTGAGCGTACCCGTGAGGGCAACGACCTCATCGAGGAGATGCAGGACTCGGGCGTCATCGACAAGACCGCCCTTGTCTTCGGCCAGATGGACGAGCCCCCGGGCACCCGTCTGCGTGTCGCGCTGGCCGGTCTGACCATGGCGGAGTACTTCCGCGATGTGCAGAAGCAGGACGTGCTCTTCTTCATCGACAACATCTTCCGGTACACCCAGGCCGGCTCCGAGGTCTCCACGCTGCTCGGCCGTATGCCGTCCGCAGTGGGTTACCAGCCGAACCTGGCCGACGAGATGGGTCTGCTGCAGGAGCGCATCACGTCGACCCGTGGTCACTCGATCACCTCGATGCAGGCGATCTACGTCCCCGCGGACGACCTGACCGACCCGGCCCCGGCCACCACCTTCGCCCACCTCGACGCGACGACGGTTCTCTCCCGTCCGATCTCCGAGAAGGGCATCTACCCGGCCGTGGACCCGCTGGACTCCACGTCCCGGATCCTGGACCCGCGCTACATCGCGCAGGACCACTACGCGGCGGCCATGCGTGTCAAGGGGATCCTCCAGAAGTACAAGGACCTCCAGGACATCATCGCGATCCTCGGTATCGACGAGCTGGGCGAGGAGGACAAGCTCGTTGTCCACCGTGCCCGTCGCGTCGAGCGCTTCCTGTCGCAGAACACCCACGTCGCCAAGCAGTTCACCGGCGTGGACGGTTCGGACGTTCCGCTCGAAGAGTCGATCTCCGCGTTCAACGCGATCTGCGACGGTGAGTACGACCACTTCCCGGAGCAGGCGTTCTTCATGTGCGGTGGCATTGAGGACCTCAAGGCCAACGCCAAGGAGCTCGGCGTCTCCTGAGCCCATGGCTCACCGAGGGGGGCGGGGTGCGTCCCGTCCCCCTCACCATGCCCCGTAGAATTGACCCAACACCCGGCTCCAACGGCCGGGTGGTGACCCGAGGAGCCACTCTTGGCTGCTGAGCTGCACGTCGAGCTGGTCGCCGCGGACCGCAGTGTCTGGTCCGGCGAGGCCACCCTGGTCGTCGCGCGTACCACGTCCGGCGACATCGGCGTCATGCCCGGTCACCAGCCGCTTCTCGGTGTGCTGGAGTCGGGCCCGGTGACGATCCGTACGAGTGAGGGCGCAACCGTAGTCGCGGCTGTGCACGGCGGTTTCATCTCGTTCGCTGACGACAAGCTTTCGCTGCTGGCGGAGATCGCCGAGCTGGCGGACGAGATCGATGTCGAGCGCGCCGAGCGTGCGCTGGAGCGTGCGAAGTCGGACGCGGACGGCGCCGCCGAGCGTCGCGCTGATGTGCGAATCCGCGCGGTGGCGGTGCGCTAGGTACCCCGCCGAATGTCTTTACCCTCAGCCGCGGCCCGAGCTGGAACTCTCCAGACCGTGCCGCGGCTGAGGCGATGCAGGTGCAGTTGCAGGTGCAGTCCGGGTGGTATCCGTTACTCGACGATGCGAGGAGGTCGGTGGAGATGGTCCTCGCTTTGTGGGTGTGCGGCCTGGTCGTCGTACTGGTTGTGGTGGGTCTCTTCGTCTTCGGTCTGCGCCGGCGGCTGATCCAGCGTTCCGGTGGCACCTTCGACTGCAGCGTGCGGTGGAACGTGTCGGCCGAGCCCGATCTCTCGGGCAAGGGCTGGGTGTACGGCGTTGCGCGCTACAGCGGTGACCGTATCGACTGGTTCCGTGTCTTCTCGTACGCTCTCCGGCCCCGCCGGGTCCTTGAGCGTTCCGCGATCGAGGTGATCGACCGACGGCTGCCCGAGGGCGAGGAAGAGCTCGCGCTGCTCTCCGACGCCGTCGTGCTCGGCTGTCTCCACCGGGAGACGCGCCTGGAACTGGCGATGAGCGAGGACGCCCTGACCGGTTTCCTCGCCTGGCTGGAGGCGGCTCCGCCCGGCCAGCGAGTCAATGTCGCTTGAGACCTCGCTCGAAGCGGCCCCGGGCCGCGTCCGGGGCAGGGTGAACGTCGCCTGAGGCCGGTCATGGCAGGTGCGGCACGGACACCATGGACAGCAGCACAGCGAAAGACCGGGGAGACAGGGGGCGGACCTGTCTCCCCGGCTGCTTTCCGGGGCCGTGCGCTGATCCCGAAGGGGATCGTGGGGGTTACTTCAGACCGTTGTTGATCGCGCTCACGAGCTCACCGTTGCTGGTGTCACCGCTGAACTCCCAGAAGAACGCGCCTCCCAGGCCCTGGCCCTTCGCCCAGGTCATCTTGGAGGCGATGGTGGCCGGGGTGTCGTAGCTCCACCAGTTGGTGCCGCAGTGCGCGTACGCCGTGCCGGCGATCGTGCCGGTGGCCGGGCAGCTGGTCTTGAGGACCTTGTAGTCCTCGATGCCCGCCTCGTACGTACCGGGGGCCGCACCGGTGGCGGTGCCGCCGGGCGCGTCCTGGGTGACGCCGGTCCAGCCGCGGCCGTAGAAGCCGATGCCCAGCAGCAGCTTCGAGGCGGGGACGCCCTTGGTCTTCAGCTTGGCGATCGCGTCGGACGCGTTGAAGCCGGCCTGCGGGATGCCGCTGTACGAGGTGAGCGGGGAGTGCGGGGCCGTCGGGCCCTTGTCCGCCCATGCACCGAAGAAGTCGTACGTCATCACGTTGTACCAGTTCAGGGACTGGGCGGCGCCGGCGTAGTCGGCTGCGTCGATCTTGCCACCGTCCGAGCCGTCGGCGGTGATGGCGGCCGTCACCAGGTTGTTGCTGCCGAACTTCGCGCGCAGTGCGGTGGTGATGTTCTTCAGTGCGGCCGGGCCGCTGGTGTCACAGGTCAGACCGCAGGCGTTGGGGTACTCCCAGTCGATGTCGATGCCGTCGAAGACATCGGCCCAGCGGGGGTCCTCCACCAGGTCGTAGCAGGACTGGGCGAACGCGGCCGGGTTCTTCGCCGCCTCGCCGAAGCCGCCGGACCAGGTCCAGCCGCCGAAGGACCACAGGACCTTGATGTTCGGGTACTTCGCCTTGAGCTTGCGCAGCTGGTTGAAGCTGCCGCGCAGCGGCTGGTCCCAGGTGTCGGCGACGCCGTCGACGGACTTGTCGGCGGTGTACGCCATGTCGTAGTCGGCGTAGGCGTCACCGATCGCGCACTTGCCGCCGGTCACGTTGCCGAAGGCGTAATTGATGTGGGTGATCTTCGCGGCGGAGCCGGAGGTGTCCAGGTTCTTGACGTGGTAGTTCCGGCCGTAGACGCCCCAGTCGGTGAAGTAGCCGAGGTTGACCTTGCCGCCGGTGCCCGGGCCGGGGTTGCCGCCGCCACCGGTGGTGCGGACCTTGACCGCGCCGCTGACCGGACCGGTCTGGCCGGCCGTGTCACGGGCCTGGACGGTGTACGAGTAGTCGGTGCCCGCGGTGAGACCGGTGTCGGTGTACGTCGTACCGGTGACCGTGGCGACCACGGCACCGTCGCGCAGCACGTCGTAGTTCTTGATGCCGTTGTCGTCGGTGGCCGCAGTCCAGCTCAGCTTGGCCGAGGTGTCGGTGATGGAGCTCGCGGTGGGGGTGCCGGGAGCGGAGGGTGCGTTGTCGCCGGGGACGCTGCCGCCGTCACAGGAGGCGCCGTTCAGCTTGCAGCCGGTGGGGGCGCCGGGACCGGCGCCGTTGAAGCCGAAGCTGACGCTGGCGCCGGGGGCGACCGAACCGTTCCAGCCGGCGTTCTTGGCGGTCCAGTGGGTTCCGGAGTTGGTGACGGTGGCGTCCCAGGCGGACGTGACCGACGTGCCGGAGGGGAAGTCCCACTCGATGGTCCAGGAACTGATCGCGGTGGTGCCGGTGTTCTTCACCGTCCACTGTCCCTCGAAGCCGGTGCCCCAGTCGGACTTCTTGAGGTACGTGGCAGTCGCGGAGGTGGCGGCCTGGGCCGGGGCGGCCAGTCCGACCATCGCGGCGAGGGGGAGCAGCAGTGCGATGAGGCCCGCCATCGCTCTCGTACGGGTGGTGGTGGCCGGACCGAATCGGAATCCGGTTCGGTGTAGGGGGGTTTCGGTGCTCAACAGTGCTCCTCGGGTGAGGTCCGGACAAATGGGGGTGGTCCGTGGACTGCAAACCCTGCGCCGCCCTGAGCCCGCCTTGTCATGGCGTGCTCACCGCAGTGTGCTCGGTGAGATTAGGAAGGTCTGGACCAATCGTCAAGAGGTCTGGACCATAGATCGAGTCTCGGTCTCACATCCCCAACTCCTGTGCCAGTACCGCCGCCTGGACCCGGCTGCGTAGATCCAGCTTCCCCAGCAAGCGGCTGACGTGCGTCTTCACCGTCGCCTCCGCCATCGAGAGCTGCACCGCGATCTCGGCGTTCGACAGCCCCTGGCCCAGGCATCCCAGTACCTCGCGCTCGCGTCGCGTCAGTGCGTCGAGGACCGCAGGACCGGGTGCGCCGGCCGCTCGCGCCGGGGCGGTCCCGGCGAACTCCGCGATCAGCCGGCGCGTCACGGCCGGGGCGATCACGCCCTCGCCGCGTGCCACCGTACGTACCGCGTCGAGCAGTTCACGCGCCTCGGTGTTCTTCAGCAGAAAACCCGCAGCGCCGGCCCGCAGGGCCCCGAAGACGTACTCGTCCAGATCGAACGTCGTCAGCACCAGCACATCGGCCAGCCCCTCCGCCACCACCTGCCGCGTCGCCGACACCCCGTCCAGCCGGGGCATCGACACATCCATCAGTACCAGATCCGGGCGCAGTTCACGGGCCAGCCGCACTGCCGCCTCACCGTCCGGTGCCTCCCCGACCACCTCGACATCGGGCGCGCTGCGCAGAATCAGGACCAGTCCCGCCCGCACGGCCGACTGGTCCTCCGCCACCAGTACCCGGATCGTCATCCCTTCACCGCCCCTTCCTCAACGGGCAGTTCGGCCCGCACCCGCCATATCCTCGGACCGTCCCCGGGGGTGACGGGTCCCGCCGCGATCTCGCCGCCCAGCAGCGCGACCCGCTCCTGCATTCCGACGAGGCCTGCCCCCGACCCCGGTGCGCGCGGCCCCGGGCGGTCCCCGAACACGCTTGTGACCTCCACCGTGAGCACCTGTCCGGCCCGTCCGAGCCGCACCCCCACTGGGCCCGGTGCAGCATGCTTGAGCGCGTTCGTCAGCGACTCCTGGACGATCCGGTACGCGGCCAGCTCGACCGGTGTCGGCAGCGCCTCCTGCTCGCTGCGGGTGTCCTCAAGGGTGCAGGTCAGCCCGCTCGACGCGGCGACCGTGCGGGTCCGCTCGATCAGTGTGTCCAGGGCGGCCAGGGTCGGCGCGACGCTCGGTTCCGCCCCCTTGCTCCCGGTACGGAGCAGCCCGATCATCCGTCGCATCTCGGCCAGCCCTTCGACGCTGTTCTGCCGGATGACGCCGAGCGCGTCCCGGGTTGTCGAGGGCTCGTCGATGGAGAGCGCCGCGGTGGAGTGGATGGCGATTGCGGAGAGACGGTTGGCGACCATGTCGTGCAGTTCACGGGCCATCCGGGCGCGTTCGGCGGTCACCGCCTGCGCCCGGTCCATCTCGGCCAGCAGCGCCGTCTGTTCGGCGTGCAGTCGGGCGGTCTCCGCGGCGTCCCGGTGGTTCCGCACGCTGACTCCGGTGATCGCGGGCCCGAACGAGACCAGGCCGCAGACGACGCCGACGAGCAGCGCCTCGGGGCTGCGGAACCAGGCCAGGAACCCGATCGTGACCGCGACCGTGGTGAGGAACGTAGTCACCGGGATGCGGCGGGCGGCGGCCCGGGACCCGTACACCACCGCCGCGTACACAAGGTCCGTGAACATCAGGACGGTCGCCAGGTTTCCCGGCGTGAACTGATCGGCCATCAGCGTGAGCGTGCCGATGACCAGCGCCGTCCGGGGCGCCGATCTGCGCAGCAGCTCCAGCGACGACATCACCGCGAGCGGCGGCAGGGTGGCCCACAGGGAGTCGAGGAGCCGGCCGGTCTGCATGGCCAGACCGACGGCCGTCAGCGAGACACCGCTGAACAGCCCGATGACCGCGATGAGTACGTCGTGGCGGTGCGGGCGGGCAGGCAGGCGCATGCCCCCATCCAACACGGCTGTCGCGCGGCGGACCTCCCTACCCGGGGCGATACCCGACTACATAAAAGGATGCAGTCGCGGCTCGTCACTGGCGACGACGAAGCGCGCGGGCGGAGCGAGCAGGATGAAGGGGAACGGGAGGAGAAGTGCCGTGATCGTCACGCTGATCGTGCTCTGCGAGATCGCTTTCTGGGTGCTGCTGGCCGCGGGACTCGCGATGCGCTACCTGGCGAAGAAGCCGAGGCTCGGGGCAGCACTGCTGCTGTGCGAGCCGCTGCTGGAGCTCGCGCTGCTGGTGGTGACGGCCATCGACCTGAAGAACGGCGCCGAGCCGGACTGGAAGCACGGACTGGCCGCGGTGTACATCGGCTTCACCGTCGGACTCGGCCACTCGACCATCGCGTGGGTCGACGCCCGCGTCGCCCACCGGTTCGCAGGCGGCCCGCCGCCGGTGAAACCGCCGAAGTACGGAATGCCGAGGGCGGTCCACGAGTGGCGGGTCGCAGGGCGGTGGGTGCTCGCGGCGGCGACCGCGCTGGCGCTGTTGGAAGGGGCGATCCGGTACGTGGGCGGGGACGGTGATGTGGGGTCGCTGCGGTCCTGGCAGCAGACGATGCTCTTCGTGATCGGGATCAACCTGGTCATCGCCGTGAGCTACACGGTGTTCCCGAAGCGGGCGAAGGCGGAGCGGTAGGGGCCGGTCCCGTCCGGCCGACGCTGTCCTCGCGGGCCGGACGGGACGCAGGGACCCCGGCCTACCGCTCCCCGCCCGGTACCCACAGCACGTCGCCGACTTCCTTGTTCGCCGTCCTCGCGAGGATGAACAGGAGGTCGGAGAGGCGGTTGAGGTACGTCGCGGTCAGCGCGTTCATCACCTCGCCGTGCACCTCCAGCGCCGCCCAGGTGGACCGCTCGGCCCGTCGGACCACCGTGCACGCCTGGTGCAGCAGCGCCGCCCCCGGCGTACCGCCCGGCAGGATGAAGGACCGCAGCTTCTCCAGCTGCTCCAGGAAGTGGTCGCAGTCCGCCTCGAGCCGGTCGATGTAGTGCTGTTCGACCCGCAGCGGGGGGTACTTCGGATCCTCGACGACCGGCGTCGACAGGTCCGCACCCACGTCGAACAGGTCGTTCTGCACGCGGACGAGGACCTTCACGAGCTCCTCCGGCAGCCGGCCGAGCGCGATCGCCGTGCCGATGACGGCATTGGCCTCATTGGTGTCGGCGTACGCCGAGATCCGCAGATCGGTCTTGGCGGTGCGGCTCATGTCGCCGAGGGCGGTCGTGCCCTGGTCGCCGGTACGGGTGTAGATGCGCGTCAGATTGACCATGCGGCCGAGCCTAGTGCCGTGACCGGGGACGTGTCCGGTCGCGAAGGTCCGGGCGAGCCCGGCTGCGACGACCCTGCGCGAGAAAGCAGGCACCGGCTCCGGCGACCCGCTGCCGCTGCCGGTGGCCGGTCGGCTCTCCCGGGTCCACTCCACCCTGCTCGGCCGCATCAGCCGCGCGACGGCCGCCGGCCGCAGGCCCGCCGAGGTGTCCCGCGAAGCCCTCGTCCTCCTCGACGAGATGGAGGACGTGCTCGGGGACAAGGTGCTCAACTACGCGCGACGCGCTGCCGAATGACGCGTCCCGGTGTGATGTCCGTCATGTGAGACGTGACGCGCATCTCTTCGACGCCCCAGCGCGCCTCGCGGGTACTAATCTCCGCCGGAGAGCATGTGAACAACCGTTAAGAATCCGTCCGGACCGCCGTCGCGGACGACGGCCGTCGGGGCCGAACACAAAGGGGTGCGAACGTGGCCAGGAAGCTCGCCGTCATCGGGGCCGGACTCATGGGGTCCGGTATCGCGCAGGTCTCCGCCCAGGCGGGCTGGGACGTCGTGCTGCGCGATGTCACCGACGCGGCCCTGACCCGTGGTCTCGACGGCATCAAGGCCTCGTACGACAAGTTCGTCTCCAAGGGGAAGCTGGAGGCGGCCGACGCGGACGCCGCGCTGGCCCGCATCACCACGACCACCGATCTCGACGCCGTCGCCGACGCGGACGTCGTCGTCGAGGCCGTCTTCGAGAAGCTCGAGGTCAAGCACGAGATCTTCCGCGCCCTCGACAAGATCGTGCGGGACGACGCCGTCCTCGCCTCCAACACCTCCGCCATCCCGATCACCAAGATCGCGGCTGTCACGGAACGTCCGGAGCGCGTCGTCGGTGTGCACTTCTTCTCGCCGGTCCCGATGATGCAGCTGTGCGAGCTCGTGCGCGGCTACAAGACCAGCGACGAAGCCCTCGCCACCGCGCGTGAGTTCGCCGAGTCCGTCGGCAAGACCTGCATTGTGGTCAACCGTGACGTCGCCGGCTTCGTCACCACCCGGCTGATCTCGGCGCTCGTCGTCGAGGCCGCCAAGCTGTACGAGTCGGGTGTGGCCTCGGCCGAGGACATCGACATCGCCTGCAAGCTGGGCTTCGGTCACGCCATGGGCCCCCTCGCGACGGCAGACCTGACCGGCGTCGACATCCTGCTGCACGCCACCTCCAACATCTACACCGAGTCGCAGGACGAGAAGTTCGCGGCACCGGAGCTGATGCGCCGGATGGTCGATGCAGGTGACATCGGCCGCAAGAGCGGGCAGGGCTTCTACACCTACTGATCGCATTCGGCCCCCGGGTGCCTGATCTGCCGTCGATCAGGCCCGGGGGAGCCGGGGAGGCTCCCGGCTGCGGTGGACCTTCAGCGGGCCGTTGTCACTCCACGGAGTGAATTCGGTATCGGTTCGCTTACAGATGGCAACTTCCCTGTGGCCGGCACAGTCAGTTGTGGCAGAGACGGAGCAGGGGCAGGAACAGGCAGACGGACCGTCCATGGAGTATTTCCGGGGAGCGCATATGCACATCAGGGGCGACCACACCGAGCTGGTCGTCGGGGGCCGCCTCGACGTCCGGAGCGCGGCGGACGCCCGTACGGTCCTGCACTCCGCCCTCGACGACGGAGCCGGCGACCTGGTGCTCGACCTGACCGAGCTGGACTCCTGGGATGCCACCGGACTGGGCGTCATCATGGGCGCACACCGCAGGGCCGGGCGGGCCGGGCGGCGGCTGGTGCTCCGCGGAGTGCCGCCGCAGATGCAGCGCCTGCTGGTGGCGACCCGACTGCACCGCATTCTGGCGATCGAGGGCGGAATCGCCGCAGACTCCCTGCCCCGGGTGTAGAGGGCGTTCGTCCGAACACGCACAATCCTCACGAGACCGTGACGTCCTGGGCGGCATGTCACCCCGATGGTGTGTGGATACGGGGCGACGGTCTAGGGTTCGGCCGTCCCCCTAATGACGGAACCCATGGGGCGGACACCGGACCAGAAGCGACAGCGGTGCGTGCGAGGCCGGGAGGGGCAACCGCGCGACGCGTCTGGGGGACTTTGGCGATGGACCCGATACACCAGGGGCCGGAAGATTTCGGCCAGGACAATGATGGCCAGGGCGAGGAAAGCGGTCGACGAACGCAGCCCCGCGCGCCGCTGACCAGCAATTTCAACCAGCAGACGATGCAGCAGTCACGTGTCGTGCAGGTCGTCTCCGGCGACTTCCTGCTCACCGTCAACCCGGTCGACGGCAGCGAGGTCGAGCTCTGCCCGCCGGGGGAGCAGCCCTCCGTGCCGGTCCGCCGCAATGCCGCCGAGCGCGCCGACCGCGAGCGTGCCGCCGCACCGCCCGTACCACCGGGTCCGCCTGCCCCCCAACTGCCGCTCCTGGAGCGCCAGGAAGAACGTGAGCGGCTGGTGCGCCTGCTGACGCGCGGCCGCTCGGTACGGCTCACGGGGCCGGCCGGGTCCGGCCGCACGGCGCTGCTGAGCGCCGTCGCCGCCGACTGCGCGGACCTCGCACCGGACGGAGTCGTCCGGCTCTCCGGCCTCAAGCGCACCGTCACGGACCTCCTGTACGGGCTCTTCGAGGCGGTCTACGACGCACCGCTGCTCCGCCCCGACCGCGCCGTACTTCTCGAGAAGCTCCGGTCCATCGGCGCCGTCGTCGTCCTCGACGACCTGGAGTTCGGCGGGGCCGCGCTGGACGAGCTGCTCGACGCGACGCCCGAGTGCGCCTTCCTGCTCGCCACGACCCCCGACGCCCCGGCGCCCGCCGCCGACGCGCACCTCGACGAGGTCTTCCTCGCAGGACTGGGCCGCAGCGCCTCCGTCGAGCTGCTGGAACACGTCGTCGAGCGGCCGCTCACCGACGACGAGGCGAACTGGGCGGGTGACCTCTGGTTCGAGTCCGAGGGGCTGCCGCTGCGCTTCGTCCAGGCGGGAGCCCTGCTGCGCCAGCGCGACATGCTGCGCACCGACCCGGCCGCCGACGACGAGCAGGGCCACGGCGAGGGCCGGCCCGTCGGCGACGTCTTCGCGAAGGGCGCCGACGCCGAAGGGTGGGACGTACCGCTGCCCAGCCTCGGCGAGGGCGCGGCACCTGCCGCACTGCTCGCCTCCCGGCTGAGCGGCCCGGCGCGCGACGCCCTGCACTTCGCGGTCGCACTCGGCGGCGAGGTGCCGCACCAGGCGCATCTGCCGGCGCTCGTGGGGGACACCCACGCCGATGCCGCACTCGGTGAGCTGGCCGGCTGCGGACTGCTCTCGCCGGCCGGTTCCCGCTACCGGCTGGCCCCCGGAGTCGTCGCCCAGCTGGAGGCCGCCGGGTACGGCGAGGACGCGGACGACCGGGCCCGCACCGCCGCCCAGCACTACGCATGGTGGGCCGGGCACCCCTCGGTCACCGCCGCCCGGGCGGTCGCCGAGGCCGACGCGATCGTCGCGGCCATGACCCGGCTGATCCCCGGCGACGGGGCCGGACAGGCCAGCGCCGCCGTGCTGCTGGCCCGCAGTGCCGCCCCCGCCTTCGCGGCCGGGCTGCACTGGAGCGGCTGGGAGAAGACCCTGCGGCTGGGTCAGGAGGCCGCCAGGATCGCCGGTGAGGTCGCGGAGGAGGCCTACTTCCATCACGAGTTGGGCGTTCTCGCGCTCTGCAACGGGAATCCGGACCGGGCCAGGGCCGAACTGGAGACCTCGATCGGCATGCGCGGCGCGCTCGCCGACAAGCCCGGGGCGGTGGCCGGACGCCGGGCGCTCGCCCTGGTCGCGGACTGCTCCGGCACATTGCCCGGCGGCCGCACACCGACAGGCGAGGAGATGCCGGCCACGCGGTACGACGAGCCGGCGTCGCCGTTCGGCGGCATGCCCGCGGCCGGGCCGATGGTGCTGCCGCGGACGTCCGAGGACGAAACCGCGCTGATACCCCGGGCCACCCCGGCATCCGGCATCGGTGGATTCGGCGGCCGCAAGGCGGTGCTGGGCGGCGCCCGGCGCAATCTGGTCGCGGCGGGCGCGGGCGTCGTGCTGGCCGCGGTGCTCGGCACCGTGGTGACGCTCGGCATGATGCCCAGCAGTGACGCCCAGGACGGCGGAAGCGTCTCGACCGAGCAGACGGCGGGCGAGGACGACAGCGAGAACGGGCTCCCGGCCGACGAGTCGGCGGGCGACTCGACACCGGGCGGGGTCTCGTCGACCGGCTCGCCCTGGACGCCGGGGCCGTCCGGGAGCCAGGTCACCCCGAGCGGCAGCGGTGCACCGTCCTCGGAGTCGGGCGCGCCGAGCGACAGCCCGAGTTCGGGCCGGCCGACGAGCGGGAGGCCCAGCTCCCCGGGCACGCCCACCGAGTCGCCGACCAGGACACCCACGAAGACGCCGACCAAGCCGGCCACTCCGACCCCGACGGAGACGGAGACGACCGGCCCCCCCGCCCCGACCGAGACCCCGACGGACACCACATCCCCGGACACCTCCGATTCGGCGAGCGGCCCGTCCACGACGGCGAGCGCGTCCGGCAGCTCTCCGGAACCGGTCGTGGCCTGAGCGCACGTCCGCGGAAACGTGGAAGGCCCCGGACCGCACGGCGCGGTCCGGGGCCTTCCATGGTGCGGAGGCCGTGGTCAGAACAAGCGGAGCTTGTCGTCCTCGATGCCGCGCATGGCGTCGTAATCGAGCACCACGCAGCCGATTCCGCGGTCCGTCGCCAGCACCCGGGCCTGCGGCTTGATTTCCTGCGCTGCAAAGATGCCCTTGACCGGGGCAAGGTGGGGATCGCGGTTGAGCAGCTCCAGATAACGGGTCAGCTGCTCCACGCCGTCGATGTCACCGCGTCGCTTCAGCTCCACGGCCACGGTCTTCCCGTCCGCGTCCCGGCACAGGATGTCGACCGGGCCGATGGCGGTGGGGTATTCGCGGCGGATCAGCGTGTAGCCCTCGCCGAGGATCTCGATCCGGTCGGCGAGGAGTTCCTGCAGGTGCGCTTCCACGCCGTCCTTGATGAGGCCCGGATCGACGCCCAGTTCGTGCGAGGAGTCGTGGAGGATCTCCTCCATCGTGATAATCAGTTTTTCGCCCGCTTTGTTCACCACGGTCCAGACGCCTTCGGTGTCGTCGGCGCCCTCCTTCAGGGTGCAGGGCGGTGACATCCAGTTGAGGGGTTTGTACGCCCTGTCGTCGGCGTGGATGGAGACGCTCCCGTCCGCCTTCACCAGGATGAGGCGGGGAGCGGAGGGCAGGTGGGCCGTGAGCCGGCCCGCGTAGTCCACGGAGCAGCGGGCGATGACGAGACGCATGGTCGGCAACGCTACTCGACGACGGGTGCCCGGCGCGATTCCCCCTCGGTCGCCCCACCGCCACCGCCCACCACGGCGCTTCGGGACCTCGGGCTTGCCCCTCTTTGCGCACCTTCGTTATTGGCCGGTTGTGTTCCCAATCTCCTGGTGCGGCCCGGACTGCGCCCTTACCGTGGAAGCATGAGGTCGCCGCGCGTGTACGCTGCGTCGCCGTCCCTCTTCCCTGCCCGTAAGGCCCTGGCCGACCGCCGGGGTCGCGAGAGGAGAACCCATGTCGCTCGACGTCTCACCGGCGCTGTTGGAACAGGCCGAGCGAGGCGAGGTCGACGAAGCCGACTTCGTCGACTGCGTCCGGACCTCCCTGCCCTACGCATGGGAGATGATCAGCTCTCTGGTGGCCCAGCTGAAGGTCGACGGCGGAGATTTCGCCGACAACCAGACGCCTCCGCCGGACGAGCAGGCACGTGGTCAGCTGCTGCGTGCGCTCGCGAGTGATGCGATACGCGGTGCGCTGCAGCGGCACTTCGGGGTGCGCCTGGCATTCCAGAACTGCCACCGCGTCGCGGTGTTCCCGCTGGACGCCTCGGTCGACGAGCGGCTGGCCCGATTCACTTCGGTGAGGGGGCAGTTGCTCAACCAGTCGCCCGAACTACGGGACTGCTGAACGCTTCTGCTGCCGCTCCGGGCTGCAGGAGGTGCAACTGGCTCCGGGGCGGCAGCTCCCCGTACTCCTACGGGTGTTCATGCCAGTAGTGGCAGTACCTCGGTGCCCAGCCGCGCTACGTTCTCCTCCGTGGCCGCCAGATCTCCCGAACCCTCCACCAGGAGCGCGAACCTGGTGATACCTGTCCGCTCGGCGGTCGCGGCGAGCCGGTCGGCGGCGAGCCGGGGCGGGCCCACCGGATGAAGGTCGCAGAGCAACTCCGTATAGGCGACCGGGTCGCGCATGACGCGGTGCCTGCCGTCGACCGTCACATGGGCTTCCAGTCCTTGTCGCAGCCACCCCGGCATCGCCTTCGCGAGTGTCTCCACGGCCTCCGCGGACCGGTCCGCGATCTGGGCGACGCCCGCGGAGACATGGCCCGCTTCCCGGACACTCTCGGGCGACCGGCCCGCGGCGAGCGCGGTGGAACCCCACAGGGCGACCATGTCGGCCTTCTCCTCGTCGCCGCAGTGCATTCCGAGGAGCATCGGCAGGCCGTTCTCGGCGGCGAGTTTCACGCTCTTCGGCGACGTGCACGCGACGATCACCTCGGGGCCGCCCGGCCCTTGCGAGCCATTCCCGTCGTTCTCGTCGAGCAGCTCGTCGGCCCGGGGGACCACCGCGACCTCACGGAAGCCGAATCGCTCCCCGTTGCCCGCTACGCGCGGTTTGCGCAGCCAGTCGAGCAGCAGGTCCAACGACTCGGGGAAGCCCTTCTCGTACGCCTCCAGGCCCCCTCCGAACACCTCCAGGTCCACCCAGGGCCCGCCCCGTCCCACGCCGAGGGAGAACCTGCCCCCGCTGGTGAGCTGGAGCAGCGCGGCCTGTTCGCCGAGCGCCACCGGATGCTGGTTCGGCAGCACGCTGACTGCTGTACCGACCCGGATCCTGCGGGTGCGGCCGAGCAGCAGCGCGGCCAGCGTGACGGCGGACGGGCAGACCCCGTACGGCACGAAATGATGTTCTGCGAGCCAGACCGAATCGAGCCCGGATTCCTCCGCGACCTCGGTGGACCGGATCGCGCGATGCAGCGCTTCCCCCGGCCCCTGCCCGGGAAACTGGGCTGCCAGTACGAACGTTCCCACGCGCATCGCCAATTACCTCCTTGTGGCCGACGTGGCTCTCCCCTACTGGCAACAACGTCTGACACGTGCCAAGGGCACGGTCCGCGGCGAAGTTGTTGCGATTTTCCGGTAACCCGTCCTGTCCTGGGCGGTACCGGACGCCTGCCTCGGCCGAATGGCCCTACGCTTGACGGGAACTGCCCAGCCTGCCCCGTGAGGTGTCACGTGTCCCCGCGCCGTAACCGTCCCCGAGGCGGCGAGAGTCCCACCGGCAGCGCGAATGTGCCGGGGGAGCGCTACGGCGGCGGCGGGCGTGCCGAGGAGTGGCAGGGCGAGCAGTGGTCGGTGCGCCCGGTGAGCGGCGCGAGCGCGGCGGGCAAGCGGTACCGCTGCCCCGGCTGCGACCAGGAGATCCCGTCCGGCGTACCGCACCTCGTCGCCTGGTCCGAGTACGGCGGGGTCGACGACCGCAGGCACTGGCACAAGGCGTGCTGGAACGCGAAGGACCGCCGCACCACAAGGGTGCAGCGGTCCAGGAACGCGCCGCGCTACTGAGCCGGCCGGTGACCGGTCAGGCGTCGCGCCGGTCCAGCGCCGCGTAGGCGCCGGCCATGGCCACGGCCGTGACGCCCAGCATGATCCACAGTGGCTCCCAGCCGGACGGCCCCGACGTGGAGACCGAGGCGTCGTACAGCCCGCCGAGCTGGCTGGGGATCGAGTACTCGAAGAGGGCCTGCTGCACCTTGGCGAGCGACTGCGAGAACATGAACATGGCCAGCACCAGCGGCAGCAGTACCACCGCGATCATGATCGTGATCGCGCCGGCGGAGTGCCGGATGAGGGCGCCGACCGCGAGCGACAGCAGTCCCAGGGTCGCGATGTAGAGACCGACACCGACCGTGGCGCGCAGCCAGTCGTCACCGCTGGCGGTACCGCCGTCCAGGATGGCGGTCTGCAGCACGGCGACGAGCGCGGTCATCACCGTCGTGATGGTGAAGGTGAGCAGGAAGAAGACGATCGCCTTCGCGCTCAGCACCCGGGCACGGCTGGGGCAGGCCGTCAGTGTCGTACGGATCATGCCGGTGCCGTACTCGGTGGCGATGGTCATCACGCCGAGCGTGATCACACAGATCGAACCGAGAAGTACCCCGAAGAAGCCGAAGCTGAGCACCTTGGTGTTGTCGAGCTCGGAGCCGGACGTGTTGACGGCGACGGCCGACAGCAGCCCGATGCCGAGCAGCAGCACGATCATGATGCCGAGCGTCCACATCGTGGAGCGCACGGAGCGGATCTTGGTCCACTCGGAGGCGAGCGCGTCGGCGAGGGTGGCGCGGCGCTGCGGGATCGGCGAGGTGTACAGATCGGTGGGCGCGGGCGCCCAGTTCTGCTGCGGGTACTGCTGCGCCTGCTGCTGGTACGGCGCCTGCGGAGTCGGCGGCGTTGTCATCGGGCGTCCTCGCTGGTGTCGTGCTTGGTCAGGTCTGCCGGGCCGGCTGCGGGTGCGGCGGGTGCGGTCGTGGGTACGGCCGGGGCGGCCCCGGGGGGTGCCGTGTACGGGTTCTGTCCGGGCGGCGGCGGGGCGTACCAGCCCTGCTGCGGCAACTCAGGGACGGTCTGCAGCGGCGGTGCGTATCCGCCGCCCGGCACGGGCTGCTGCAGCCCGGCCTTCTGGTCCGCCGTCGAGCGGTAGTCCACGGCGCTCTGCGTCATCCGCATGTACGCCTCCTCCAGCGAGGCCTGGTGCGGTGAGAGCTCCCACAGCCGTACATCCGCCCCGTGCGCCAGGTCACTGATCCGCGGCAGCTGCAGCCCGGTGACCCGCAGGGCCCCATCCGGCTCCGACATGACCTGGCCGCCCGCCTCGGTGAGCGCGGCGGTCAGCTTCTCCCGCTGCTCGGGCTGCGCATCCGGGACGCGTACCCGTGCGAAATCGGCCGAGTTGGCGGAGATGAAGTCCTTGACGCTCATGTCGGCGAGCAGTTGCCCACGCCCGATCACGATCAGATGATCGGCGGTGAGCGCCATCTCGCTCATCAGGTGGCTGGAAACGAAGACCGTACGGCCCTCGGACGCCAGCAAGCGCATCAGATTGCGGACCCAGAGAATGCCCTCCGGGTCGAGACCGTTGACGGGCTCGTCGAAGAGCAGCACCTGCGGGTCGCCCAGCAGCGCCGCCGCGATCCCGAGCCGCTGCCCCATGCCGAGCGAGAAGCCCTTGGACCGCTTCTTGGCGACGTCCTGCAGGCCCACGACGCCGAGCACCTCGTCGACCCGGGCAGCCGGGATACCCGCGAGATGCGCCAGCGAGAGCAGGTGGCTACGGGCGCTGCGGCCTCCGTGCACCGCCTTGGCGTCCAGCAGCGCACCCACCTGGCGTGGCGCGTTCGGCAGGCTCCGGAAGGGATGCCCGCCGATCGTCACATGGCCGGACGTCGGCCGGTCCAGGCCGAGCATCATGCGCATCGTGGTGGACTTGCCCGACCCGTTGGGACCGAGGAATCCGGTGACGGCGCCGGGCCGCACCTGGAAGGAAAGGTTGTACACGGCCGTCTTCGCGCCGTAGCGCTTGGTCAGGCCGACTGCCTCGATCATGCTTCAGCCCCATCGACTTTTATCTGTCGTCGGGGCCCAGGCCGTCAGGCCGCACGCCCCCCGTAAGAGTTAGGAGGATATCCAGCCTTTGACGGTTCCGGCCAAGCCGTTCAGGGAAGCGAGTCGCCGAGAGGCGGCAGGTCGTCGTAGAACCGCAGGTCGCCGGAGGCGTCGAGGTACGGCAGGAAGTCGGTCTGCGGGAGCACCCATCCCTCCTCGCGGAAGATCCGGGTGCCCTCCTCGCGCAGGCCGGGATCGATGCCCGCCTTCTTGACCCAGGACGACGGATCGGGGCCCAGCAGTTCACCGAGACGGGGCGAAGCGGCGAGCAGGGCGGCGAGGAGCTCGGACTGGTCGCCGCCGCCGGGACGCGGTGTGCCGTCCGGGCCGGCCAGTACACCGTGCGAGCTGAAGTAGAGGTACGCGCCGCCGAGCCGTTCCCCGGACGGCATGGTCATCGGGAATTCGTCACCGGGCAGTATCGCCCGCCGGTAGTCGGGGAACTCGGTGGCATCGACGGCGTCCAGCTGCTCGGCGTCCAGCCAGGCGACGACGAGGACCGCGCTCGCGCCGCGGTCCACGTACGGCGTGCCCGCGACATAGCCGGCCGGACTGATGTGCCCGGAGCAGCCGACGCCGATGCCCTCCACCCGCACCGGCACCATCGGCACGGTGACGGGGATTCCGAGCCGGGTGAGCTTGTGGCTGACCTGGCCGGGGGACGCGTTGGAGCCGACCGCGATGACCGGATGCCGACTGCCGGTCACGACCTGGCCTCGTTGCCGCAGTTCCTCGTCGAGCTGCCGCTTCTCCTCGACGTACCAGTCGCCGAGCCGCATCGGGCGGACGCCCAGCTGAAGCAGTTCGTCGCCGTCGAGCAACGAGGGCTCGGTGGCCGGGCGGCCCGGATAGGTCAGCGGTTCCTTCGCCGGCACGTCGTCAAGGCCCAGCGCAGCGAGGCTTCGGTCCTTCATGGTGACGTCCTTCGATCGGGCACGGGAACGGACACGGGCAGCCTTCCACACCCGGTCTACCCGCGGCGAGCACCAGCGGCACCCGGCACGCGGGATTCGCCGGAGCCGAATGCGGGCAAGGAGCCCCTCGCACGACGGTTCCGAACGGGGGCGGACTGATGTGGGTACCCGTGCGACGGCGGAGCGAACGACCGCATCCGCGCCACCGGACATCCGCGCGCTGGTGGGTCGCGGGCCGTTCCGTGCACGCGCTGATGCTGATGGCGCTCAGCGCGCTGGTCTGTCTCGCCGTATTCATCGCGGCCGTCTGGACCCTGACCGAGCACTCCTCGCGCAGTGTCGGCGACCGCTTCCGTGACAGAGAGGGACTGCTGAACCTGACCCTGGGGGCACTGCGGGCCTGCGTGGGTACGGACAGCCTCAGCCCCGAGCAGGACAGCCTCGCCCACCAGCTGCTGGCCACCCTCGCCTCATTGACGGGCGCGCTGGCGCCCGCCGTGGTGCTCGGCATCGTCCTGATCAAGCTGTTCGCGCTGCGCCCGTTCGTCTGGCGACAGCGCGCGAGCGTCTCGCCGGCCCGTACCGCGGACTTTCCCGTACCCGAGGGCGCGGCGGCGGACCATGCCGTCATTGCGGTGCGCTTCTACAACTCCTTCGACAACCTCTCGGTCGTCGACCTCAGAGCCCGGGTGCATCTGCGCTACCTGGAGACATCGCCTTTCGACGGCAGCCGTGTCATCTACAAGAAGTGGCTCAAGGTCCTGGACGAGAAGGGGCAGCGGGCCGACGAGCGTTCGTGGCTCGCCGTGGAACGAGGGGCGCCCTTCACCGTATGGATCCCGGTGGACGCCACCGTGCGGCAGCTGCCTCTTGCCAGGATTCAGGGCAAGGATCTGTCCGCGTCGGAGGACGCCAAACTCATGGTGAGGCTGACGGCGCGGGCGGTGGGGCTCGGCAGTGAGGTGGCTGACGAGCGGTGGTTCGACCTGGACGCGGCCCAGGGCGACTTCGAGCTCGGCCGGTTCGTCCCGCTCAAGGCGGACCCTGCGCGGGACGTCTGGCAGTGGGAGGGCTGGGAGGACTTCGACTCGGTACTGACCGAGTCCGAGTCGGACCTGCCGCCTACGCGTCCCGCTTCTTGAGCACGAGGTACCCGCCGATCAGCGCGGCCGCCACCCATGCGGTCATAATGCCGAGCCCGCCCCACGGCCCGTACGGCGCAGGCTCGCTGTTCATGGCGGCCGGAACCACCTGCATGATCTTGGAGCCCGCCTGGTCGGGGAAGTAGCGGGCCACGTTCTTGGCGCCCGGGACCGCCGACAGGATCTGTGAGACGAGGAAGAAGAACGGCATCAGGATGCCGAGCGACAGCATCGAGCTGCGCAGCATCGTCGCCACACCCATGGAGAAGATCGCGATCAGCCCCATGTAGATGCCGCCGCCGAAGACCGCACGCAGGACATTCTCCGCACCGATGTCCGTGCGATGGTCGCCGAGGAGGGCCTGGCCGAGGAAGAACGTGGTGAAACTGGTGACCAGTCCGACGACCAGTGACAGCACACCGGCGATCAGGATCTTGCTGAAGAGGAACGAACCGCGCTGCGGCACGGCCGCCAGCGATGTACGGATCATGCCCGAGCTGTATTCCGTGCTGACCACCAGGACGCCGAAGACCACCATCGCGAGCTGACCGAGGACCATCCCGGAGAAACTGAGGAGGGCCGGGTCGAAGGTGGCCTGCTCCGCCGGGGGGAGTTCGTCGAACTGGGAGTTCATCAGTGCGCAGAGTGCCGCGCTCATCGCCGCGGTGACGGCGAACGCGGAGATCAGGGTCCAGGTGGTGGAGGAGACCGTACGGATCTTGGTCCACTCGGAGGTCAGGACCGCGGGTGCCGATGCCATCGTCGTCACGCCCCCTTTCCGGTGCCGGAGGTGCCGGACGTGAAGCTGTCGTGCTGCCGGTTCCACTGCTCGCCCCACTGGGGGCCCGCGGGTGGTGGCGGCCACCCGGCGTGGTCCGCATGGGCGTGGTACTCCACGGAGTCCGCAGTCATCTGCATGAATGCCTCCTCCAGCGAGGCCCGCTGGGAGCTCAGCTCATGCAGCACGATTTGGTGCTGCGCGGCCAGCTCGCCGAGCTGTTCGCTGGTGGCGCCGTCGATCTCCAGCACGCCGCTCCCCGATTCGACCGCGACGATGCCCGCCTCGTGCAGCACATCACGCAGCCGTTCCTGCTGCGGAGAGCGCATCCGTACGTAACTGCGCGAGTTCTGGTGGATGAAATCGGCCATCGAGGTGTCGGCGAGCAGCCGGCCCTGGCCGATGACGATCAAATGGTCCGCGGTGAGGGCCATTTCGCTCATCAGATGCGAGGAGACGAAGATCGTCCGGCCTTCCGTCGCGAGCGTCTTCATCAGATTGCGGATCCAGTGAATTCCCTCGGGGTCCAGACCGTTGACGGGCTCGTCGAACATCAGGATCTCGGGATCGCCGAGCAGCGCGGCCGCGATTCCGAGCCGCTGGCCCATTCCGAGGGAGAACGACTTCGACTTCTTCTTCGCCACCGCGCTCAGACCGACGGTGTCGAGGACTTCCGGGACGCGGCTCTCCGGGATGCGATTGCTCTGCGCGAGACAGAGCAGATTGTTGTACGCGCTGCGCCCTCCGTGCATCGACTTGGCGTCGAGCAGCGCACCGATGTGCTTCAGGGGTTCCGACAGCTCACGGTAGTGCCTGCCGTCGATCCGTACCGATCCACTGGTCGGGTTGTCGAGATCGAGCATCATCCGCATCGTGGTGGACTTGCCCGCCCCGTTCGGGCCCAGAAAACCCGTCACCATTCCAGGTCTGACCTGGAATGAAAGGTGGTCGACGGCAACCTTGTTGCCGAAGCGCTTGGTGAGACCGTCAAGCTCGATCATGCGTTCACGCTAGAACGGCCACGCGCCCGGCGCCACCACAAGGGCGGAACCGGGCGCGCGAAGAGTGCAGCTGAGGTACCGCGGCGTCAGCGGGTCTGCTGAGCCGGGACACCACGGGTGACGGACTCGTCGTCCACCGGCGAACCCGCGGCGGCCACCGCGGCACCGGTCAGCGTCGCCAGCATCTCGCGGACGTTGGTCAGCTGCGCGTTGATGGAGTCGCGGCGGTTGGTGAGCGCCGCCAGCTCGCGCTCCGATTCGCTGCGGATCCGGTCGGCCTTGGCGTTCGCGTCGGCCACGATGTCCTCGGCCTGGCGCTGCGCGGTCTCCACGGTCTGACGCGCCCGGCGCTCGGCGTCCGTGCGGAGCTTCTCGGCCTCCAGGCGGAGCTGCTCGGCGCGGTGCTCGATCTCGGCGAGGCGCTTCTCGGCCTTGGCCTGACGGGACGCGAGGTCGCGCTCCGACTGGTCGCGGCGCTTGGCCAGGTTGGTCTCGAAGTCCGCGGCGGCCTGGGCGGCCTTGGCGCGGGTCTCCTCGAAGAGGGCGTCGGCCTCCTCGCGCTTCTGCGCCGCGTCCTTCTGGGCCTCGGTACGCAGCGCGTTGGCCTCACCCTTGGACTTCTCGACGATGCGGACGCCCTCGTCCTCGGCCTTCGCCTTGCGCTCGGCGGCGAACGACTCGGCGTCGTTGCGCACCTGCTGGGCGGCCGACTCGGCGAGCTCGCGGTGCTGCTCGGCGGCGCGACGGGCCTCCTCGCGCAGCTCCTTCGCCTCCTCCTCGGCGAGGCGGAGAATCTTCTCCACGCGCGCACCGAGACCCGCGTACGACGGCTCCGCGTCATTCACCTGGGCCTGGGCGTTCTGCGTTTCGAGGTGGAGCTCCTCGATGCGCTTTTCCAGAGACGTGATGCGGGTCAGAGCACTATCACGGTCGGCGACGAGCTTGGTAATGCGGTCATCCACCTGACCGCGGTCGTAACCGCGCCGCACTAGCTCGAAGCCGAAGGGGGAGGAAGGGTCACTCATGAGGTTCCTGTCGAAGTAAGACCGGTGAGGTGATAGAGGGAATCCTAGGGGCCCGGGCGGCGTGTCATCGAGTGGATGCCCGTTTGATCTGGAGAATGACACCCCTTTTGAGTGGCTGACCCCCGGATCCCTTGCCACTCGGAGGGTTGAACGTTCTTGTCGAAGCACGTGACATGGCCGGCTGACTACCCGTCGGACGACTTGCCACTCGATCGAGTGCCTGCCGAGGCTCCGGCTTTGACGCCGGTGGACCCGCCACCCGCACTCTTTCCGCCGCCCGTCGGTGCCTCGAAGGACTCCAATGCCTCCAGTACGTCCTGGACGCGGGAGATCTCCGTGTTGATGTCCTTGCGCCGGCGCACCAGGAGATCGAGCTCGCGCTGGCCCTCGTCGACCGTCCGCTTCGCCTCCTGCTCGGCGTCGGCCCGCAGCTTCTCGGCCTCGCGGACCATGCTGGCCTTCTTCTGCTCGGCCTCCTTCAGCAGCGACTCGGCCCGCTTCACCGCGGCGATCCGGACCTTGCTCGCCTCCGAATTCGCTTCCGCCAGCAACTCCTTGGCCTTCGCCGCGGCTTCCTCGCGCTGCTCGGTCGCCGCCTTCATCAGCTTGTCGACGCGCTCGCCCGCCGTCTTCATCTGCTCGGAGGTCTCCTGCCGGGCCCGGTCGTGCAGCTGCTCGATCTCGCTCTCCGTACGAGCCCGGAGCTCCTCCGTCCGCTCCCGAATGGCCGTGGCGTCCCGGCGCGCACCGACCAGCAGCTCGTCCGCGTCCGTACGCGCCCGCTCCACCAGGGTGTTGCCCTCGACGGTCGCCTCGGAGGCGATCCGCACGGCCTCCTTGCGGGCCGCGCCGACCATCGTGTCGGCCTGCTCCTCGGCCTCGGTGGCGGCGCGCAGCGCCTCCTCCTGGGCCTTGTTCATGAGCTGGTCGGCCTGCTCGGCGGCGTCCGCACGGCGCTTCGCCGCCGCCTCTCGCGTCTCGTCGAGCAACCGGTCCGCCTCCGCGCGGGCTTCGCCGCGCAACTGCTCGGCCGCCGCCTCCGCGTCGGTGCGCACCCGCTCCGATTCCTCACGGGTGTGTGCCGCGTGCTCCTGCGCCGAGGCGACAGTGGCCGCCGCCTCCGCGCGCAGCCGCTCCGCCTCGTCGGTCGCCTCGCCGAGGAGCTGGTCGGCCCGGGCCGTGGCGTCGCTGACGAGGGTCGTCGCCTGCTCTGCCGCCTCGGTACGGATCCGCTCGCTCTCGCTCGTCGCCTCGCCGACGAGCAGGTCGACCTGCGCCGCGGCGTCCGAACGCATCCGGTTGGCGTCCTCGCGGGCCTCCGCACGACTGCGGGAGGCATCCTGCTCGGCCGACGCCAGCGCGTCCGAAGCCTCGGTACGCATCCGCTGGCTGTACTCCGCGGTGTCCGAGCGCAGCCGCTCCGACTCGGTGATCGCGTCGCTGACGGTCCGTTCGGCCATCGCCTTGGCGGCCTCGGACTCCTCCTGCGCCTCCCGGCGGATCCGGCTCGCGTCCTCGCTCGCCCGCTCCCGCTCCGCGTGCGCATCGGCGCGGACCCGGTCCGCCTCCTCCTGCGCCTCGGCCTTCGTCCGCTCCGCCACATGCTCGGCGGTGGAACGCAGCCCGGCGATCTCCGCCTCGGCCTGCTCCTGGAGCCCGGAGACCGATTCCCGTACCTGCTGGGCGTGCTGCTCGGCCGCGGAGACCATCTCGGTCGCCCGCGCGTCCGCCTCCTCGACCAGGCGGTGCGCCTCGGCCTGCGCCTCCTCGACCCGCTTGCGGGCGGAGGCGAGCAGCTCCTCGCTCTGTTCGCGCGCGCGCTCGCGCTCCTGGTTCGCCTCGGTGCGCGCCGCGTCGAGGGTCTCCTCCGCCTCGCGGCGGCGCCGGTTCGCCTCCTCCTGCGCGGCGGCCAGCGCCTCGGCGGCCTCGGTGCCCACGCGTTCGGCGGCGGCCGCGGCCTCGGCCCGTACCCGGTCGGCGCTGTCCTGAGCCTCGGACTTGAGGCGCTCCGCCTCGGCGGCCGCCTCGCTGCGCAGCCGGACGGCGACGGACTCGCCCTCGGCACGCGACTGCGACGCGTCCGCCGCGGCCTCGTCACGCAGCCGCTCGGCCTCGGTCTCGGCCTGTGTCTGCAGAGCACGCAGCCGCTCGGCGGCCTCCGCGCGCAGCCGCTCGGACTCCTCGTTCGTCTCGCGGCGGATCCGCTCCGCCTCGCCGCGCGCGTCCGCCAGCGTCTGCTCGGCGGCGGCGACCCGGGCCCCGGCCTCGGTCTGCAGCCGGGCCAGCTCGTCGGCAGCCTCGGCCTGCCGTGCGGCGACCGCACGCTCGGTCTCCTCCCGGAGCCCGGCCGCCGCCTGCTCGGCCGCGGCCGTGGTGGACTCCGCCTGCTCCTCGGACTCCGTACGCAGCCGGTCGGCCTCGGCACGGGCCCGCTCCAGCGCTTCCTCGGCCTGGGTGCGCAGGGCCGTGGCGCGCTCGACGGCCTCGGTACGGACCCGGTCGCTCTCGGTGCCCGCGGCGGTCCGCAGTTCCTCGGCGTCCGCCTTCGCCTTGGACAGCAGTTCCTCGGCGGTCTTCGCGCCCTCCTCGATCTGCTGGACGGCCTCGCGGCGGGCCTCGCCCCTGATCCGCTCGCCCTCGGCGACCGCCTCGGAGCGCAGTTGCTCGGCCTCGCCGCGCAGCCTGCGGGCCTCCTCCTGCAGCTCGACGGTCCTGGCCCGGTACTCCTCGGTGTCGTCCTTGGCCGCGCCCTTGAGCTGGTCGGCCTGTTCGGCGGCCTCGCCGCGCAGCCGGTCCGCCTCGGCCTCCGCCTCGCGGCGGATCCGGTCGGCCTCCTCGCTCGCCGCCTTCGTGGTCGACCGTGCGTCCTCGGACGCCTTGGTCAGCACCTCCTCGGCGGTCCTGGCCGCCTTGGCGAGCTGGGCCGCAGTGTCCTCGACGGCCGCCGCGCGGGCCTTCTCGGTCGCCTCGGACTTGATCCGGTCCGCCTCGGCGCGGGCGTCGGCGAGCGCCTGCTCGGCTTCCGCCTTCAGCGCCTCGGCGTCCTTCGTGGCCTCGCCGACCAGCCGGGCGATCTCCGACTTGGCCGTACGGGTGCGCTGCTCGTTCTGCGACTCGGCGCCGGCCAGCCGCTTGACCGCGGCATCCTTCGCCTCGGCGAGGACCTTCTCCGCCTCCAGGCGGGCCTCGCGCAGCTGTGTCTCGGCCTCCTGCAGGCGCTGCTCGGCGGCCCGGTTCAGCTCGGCGGTCTGCTGCCGGGTCTGCTCGGTCTCCGCGGTCGTCGACGTCCGCAGCTGTTCGGCGTGGCTGGTGGCCTCCTGCGCCTGGCTGGAGGCGGCGCTCAGCAGCCGTTCGGCGTCCTTGCGGGCGCGCAGCAGGATCGCTTCGGCCTCGGAACGGGCGGACTCCGCCTCGGAGCCGAGCCGGTGCCGGGTCTCGTCGGCGAGCCGGGCGGCCTCGGCGCGGGCGCCCGCCAGGGACTGCTCGGCCTCGGCCCGGGACTCATCGAGCAGCCGGCGGGCCTGGGACTCGGTCCTGGCCCGGAGCTGCTCGGCCCAGGCGACGTTCTCGTTGACATGCGACTCGACGGTCTGGCGGCGCTCCGCCAGCTCCTGGTCGAGGCGCTGCCGTCGCTGCACGGCCTCGTTGTGCAGTTCGGCCTGCAGCCGTGCCTGGTGCTCGGCGTGCTCCTGCAGGATCCGCTGCGTCTGCGCCCGGGCGTCACGGAGCTCGCGCTCGGCGTCGGTGCGCAGCTGTTCGGCCTGGATCTGGGCATTACGGAGCAGCTGTTCGGCCTGGTAACCGATGTCCGCGCTGTCGTATGCGGGACGGGTCGCGAGATTGCGCCGAGCCTCGTGCAGCTTGGCGCGCAAGACCTCGACCTGGTAACCGAGGTCCTCGGCGTGCTGGACGGCCTTCTCCCGGTCGGTCCTCAGCCGGTCCATCTTGGCTTCGAACCGCGAGAGATGGTCGTCTTCAGCTCGGTGGCTCTCCTGGCGTTCGTAGCCCCGCACTGCGCGGTCCCATCCGTCCCCTGGTCGCAACTCTCCAAACGAGCACCGTTCGCCGGCGAACGGTCCCCCGGGGAATGGTGACAGATCAACGGCTGGGGACGCGGCGCGGCCCCGACCCGGCCCCGGCCCGGAACCGCCCACTCTACCGGGCCGGGTATCCGGAGGTCAGTGCTCCGCTGCGGACGTGACCAGTTCGGTGAGAACGCCGTGGCAGTCCTTGGGGTGCAGAAAGGTGATCCGCGACCCCATCGACCCGGTCCTGGGCTCGTCGTACAGCACCCTGACCCCCTTGGAACGGATGTCCGCTGCGTCCGCGTCGACGTCTGCGGTGCCGAAGGCGATGTGGTGGACTCCCTCGCCGTTCTTGGCCAGCCATTTTCCGACGGCCGAGTCCTCGCGGGTGGGCTCCAGGAGCTGGAGGTACGAGGCACCGCCGTCCGAGGTCTCGTTGATCTTGAGCATGGCCTCGCGTACGCCCTGCTCCTCGTTGACCTCCGAGTGGAAGACTTCGAAGCCGTAGGTCGCGCGGTAGAACTCGACGGTTTTGTCGAGGTCGAAACAGGCGATTCCGATGTGGTCGATTCGCGTCAGCATGGACAACAGTGGAGCGCTCCACCGATGGTTACGCAACGTGCGCGCGATCACACCCGCTGCTGGATGACGGGCCGCGAACCGCTCAGTACATTCGAGTAAACCCTCGTTCACATCTAATCCAAGGGGCCGTGCCTCATGTCTGGAACGACCGGTACCACCTCAGTGATCGTCGCGGGCGCCCGTACGCCCATGGGCCGTCTTCTCGGCTCCCTGAAGAGCTTCTCCGGAGCCGATCTCGGCGGCTTCGCCATCAAGGCCGCGCTGGACCGGGCCGGTATCGGCGGCGACCAGGTCGAGTACGTGATCATGGGCCAGGTGCTCCAGGCCGGGGCGGGGCAGATCCCGGCACGCCAGGCCGCGGTCAAGGCCGGTATCCCGATGAGCGTTCCCGCGCTCACCGTCAACAAGGTCTGCCTTTCCGGCCTCGACGCGATCGCTCTGGCCGACCAGCTGATCCGCGCGGGTGAATTCGACGTCGTCGTCGCCGGCGGCCAGGAGTCCATGACCAACGCCCCGCACCTGCTCCCGAAGTCCCGCGAGGGCTACAAGTACGGCGCGATCGAGATGCTCGACTCGATGGCGTACGACGGTCTGACCGACGCCTACGAGAACATCCCGATGGGTGAGTCCACCGAGAAGCACAACACCCGCCTCGGTCTGAGCCGCGCCGACCAGGACGAGATCGGCGCCCGGTCCCACCAGCGCGCCGCCGCCGCCCAGAAGAACGGTCTCTTCGAGGCCGAGATCACCCCGGTCGAGATCCCGCAGCGCAAGGGCGACCCGGTCCTCTTCTCCAAGGACGAGGGCATCCGCGCTGAGACGACCGTCGAGGCCCTCGGCAAGCTCCGGCCCGCCTTCGCCAAGGACGGCACGATCACCGCGGGCACCTCCTCGCAGATCTCCGACGGCGCCGCCGCGGTCGTCGTGATGAGCAAGGCCAAGGCCGAGGAGCTGGGCCTGGACTGGATCGCCGAGATCGGCGCCCACGGCAACGTGGCGGGCCCGGACAACTCGCTCCAGTCGCAGCCGTCCAACGCGATCCAGCACGCGCTGAAGAAGGACGGGCTGAGCGTCGAGGACCTCGACCTCATCGAGATCAACGAGGCGTTCGCAGCCGTCGCCCTCCAGTCGATGAAGGACCTCGGCGTCTCCCCGGAAAAGGTGAACGTCAACGGCGGCGCCATCGCGCTCGGCCACCCGATCGGGATGTCCGGCGCCCGCGTGGTGCTGCACCTGGCGCTGGAGCTGAAGCGGCGCGGCGGCGGCACGGGTGCGGCGGCGCTGTGCGGTGGCGGCGGTCAGGGCGACGCGCTGATCATCCGCGTCCCCGGCAAGTAGTCCTCGTCACGTAGACACAGAGCGAACCGAACGGAGCGGTGATGGTGGACGTTCCCACCCTGGTCGAGCAGGCCCGTGAAGGCCGGCCGCGGGCCGTGGCCCGGCTCATCTCCCTCGTGGAGGGGGCGTCGCCGCAGCTGCGCGAGGTGATGGCGGCCCTCGCGCCGCTGGCCGGGAACGCGTACGTCGTCGGGCTCACCGGTTCACCGGGTGTCGGCAAGTCGACCTCGACCTCGGCGCTCGTCTCGGCGTACCGGCGGGCCGGAAAGCGGGTCGGCGTCCTCGCCGTCGACCCGTCGTCGCCGTTCTCCGGCGGCGCGCTCCTCGGCGACCGGGTCCGGATGTCGGAGCACGCCTCCGACCCCGGCGTCTACATCCGCTCCATGGCCACCCGCGGGCACCTGGGCGGCCTCGCCTGGTCGGCGCCGCAGGCGATCCGGGTGCTGGATGCGGCGGGCTGCGACGTGATCCTGGTGGAGACGGTCGGCGTCGGCCAGTCGGAGGTGGAGATCGCCTCCCAGGCCGACACCTCGGTGGTCCTCCTCGCGCCCGGCATGGGCGACGGCATCCAGGCGGCGAAGGCCGGAATCCTGGAGATCGGCGACGTGTACGTCGTCAACAAGGCCGACCGGGACGGCGCGGACGCCACCGCCCGCGAGCTCAACCACATGCTGGGTCTCGGGGAGTCCCGCGGCCCCGGCGACTGGCGGCCGCCGATCGTGAAGACGGTCGCCGCCCGGGGCGAGGGCATCGACGAAGTCGTCGAGGCACTGGAGAAGCACCGGGCGTGGATGGAGGAGCACGGCGTCCTGGCCGAGCGCCGCACGGCGCGCGCGGCCGGCGAGGTCGAGACGATCGCGGTCACCAGACTGCGCGAACGCATCGGCGACCTGCACGGCGACCGCCGCCTCGGCGCCCTGGCCGAACGCATCGTGGCGGGCCGCCTGGACCCGTACGCGGCGGCGGACGAACTGGTGGCGGGGATCACGGGCGAGTCCTGACAGGCAGGTACCGGGCGGGTGAGGGGCGGCGTGCGGGCCGCCCCTCACCCGCCCGGTCCGGTCAGCTGTTCAGGCGAATCGTCCGCACCGCTGCCCTGCGCGGGCCGTGACCGGCGCATGGCAGGATGACGTACCACACGTGTCATGCACACCGGGGGGACGCGACACATGCTGGGGCCGCTGCGTGAGGACTCGCCCAGACGGATCGGACCGTACGAGATTCGGGCCCGGCTCGGCGCGGGCGGCATGGGAGAGGTCTTCCTCGGAGACCCGGGCGACGGCCGGGATCCCGTCGCCCTCAAGACGGTGCGCCGTGATGTGGCGCAGGACCCCGGCTTCCGTCGTCGTTTCCGCCGCGAGATCGCGGTCGCCCGATCCGTCACCAGCCCCTTCCTCGCTCCGCTGCTCGACGGGGACGCGGACTGCGAAGTGCCCTGGCTGGCCACCGGATACGTGGCCGGGCCGACCCTGTCCGCCGCGGTCCGCCGGGCCGGCGCGATGGACGAGGGCGAGGTGCGGATGCTCGGCGCCGGGCTCGCCCGCGCGCTCGCGGCCGTCCATGCGGCCGGGGTCGTGCACCGGGACGTGAAGCCCGGCAATGTGATGCTCGCCGAGGACGGTCCGCGGGTCATCGACTTCGGGATCGCGCGGGACGGCAACGCCACCCCGCTGACCACCACCGGCCGGATGGTCGGCAGCCCCGCCTTCATGTCCCCGGAACACGTGGCGGGCAGCGGGCGCGTCACCTTCGCCTCCGACATCTTCTGTCTCGCATCGGTGCTCTGCTTCGCCGCCACCGGCCGCGATCCCTTCGGCGACGGGCCGGTCGCCGCCGTGCTCTACCGGGTCAAGTACGTCGAGGCCGATCTCGAAGGCGTACCGGACGCGCTGCGCGCCGTACTCGCCGACTGCCTGGCCGCCGACCCCGCCGACCGCCCCACCGCCGCCGGACTCGCCGAGCGGCTCGCCCCCGGTGCGGCGCGGCAGTGGCCCGAGCCGGTGCGGCAGCACATCGCCGAGTACGGCAGGGAACTGGCCCGGGTCCGCGCCCTCGACGGACCGCTGCTGCCCGGCTACACGCCGACCGAGGCGGCCACGGGCAGTCGCACCCCCGTTGCTCAATTACCCACGCAAGGAACCGACTTCGCGCCGGGTCTGCACATGGTGGAGACCCAGGGCCCCGGCCTTGCCCGGCCGGAACGACCCCGGCGCAGCCGCCGCGCCCTGATGGTGTCCCTGGCCCTGCTCGTCATCGGGGGCGCGGTGACCGGCGGACTCCTGGCCCTTCGGGACCGTAACGGTGACAACAACACCGCATCCCCGGGCGGCAGTCCGGCGCGGAACACAGTGATGGTCACCGGGGTGGACGACGAGGGCGGCCCGGACGGTTCCGGAACTGTTCCGTACGGCCGGGAGGTCCGCCCGAAGACTTGGAAGCCCTGGAAGTCCTCGACCGGCAGCAGAGGGCCCTTCGGCTGCGCGGCCAACGGCACGGTCGCGGTCTGCCGCGACACCGCCGGTGCCTATCAGGCACTGTCCGCGGTGGACGGCCGGAAGCTGTGGAGTCTCGACACCCAGGAGGAGGCGGCCGGGGCCGGAGTCAGTCCCACCGGACAGTTCTTCATGCCGTCCGGCTCCAGCCGTCCGACCGTGTACGGGGACACGGTGTTCATGGCGAGCGGTGACCGGCTTCTCGCGGTGGACGCGGCCACCGGTGAAACCCGCTGGCAGCAGCGCGCGGGCGGAGCACACACCATCGAGAGCAGGCCGATTGTCTCCGACGGACTCGTCTTCGCCTCGACGACCACCATGCCGTACGGGTCCCAACTGGCTGCCTTCGACATGAAGACCGGCGACCGCAAGTGGGCCGCGCCCCTCGCCCCGAAGGACATTTCGAAGGCCGAAGCACGCAACTACTGGCCGCTCGCCACGGCCAAGGGCGTGCTCTACGCGCTGGGCCACGACGGCATCAAGGCGTTCCGGGCCAAGGACGGCAAGGTGCTCGGCCAGGCGGACGCCAGCAGGACAGGGGCGGAGGAATGCGAGGACGCCCGCGTGCAGGGCTCCTTCCTCTACTGCTCCACCTTCACCTCCGAACGGAGAGGGAACGACTACGCCTACAGCCTCATCGTCCACCGCCTCAGGACTCCGTCGCTCGCCGACGCCGGCCGGCAGACGGTGGACCCGAAGGTCGTCATGTCCCTGAAGGCAGGTGCGGTCGACGGACGGGTGATCGCCTTCCGCCGTGGTGGGAGGAACATGGACCTGCCGGACCCGGCAGGCATCCGGCCGGAGATCGTGCTGGTGAGTCTGGACAGCGGCCGGACCCTGGGCCGGTATCCGGTCACCGAGACGTTCTCCGGCGGGCGCCTCAACCCGGTTTCCAGCCCGCTGATCGATGCGGGCACGGTGGTGTGGGCGGACACGTCCACGCTCTACTCGGTGAAGCTGGACAAGGACGGAACACCCGGGAAGTTGCGCCGTACCGCGCTCAAGGGGGCTCCCGGCCCGTCCGCCCCACCGTCCCACGACCTGGCGCGAGGCGGCTACTCGTACGCTCTCGACCTCCTTCCCCCGTATGTCGTGCCGGCCGGCGGGGTCGTGCATGTGTTCTTCGACAGCGGCACGGCACTCTCCGTGCCGCTGCCGGAATGAGGATGCGTCACCGGTGATCGAACCGCTCCCCGCCGGACCGCTCCGGCACATCGGCCCGTACCGGCTGCTCGGGCTGCTCGGCGCGGGCGGCATGGGCGAGGTGTATCTGGCCCGGCAGAGCGGCGCGCCGGAAGGCCGCCTCGTCGCGCTGAAGACGATGCGCGCCGATCTCGACCTCGACGACGGTTTCCGGACCAGGTTCCGCCGGGAGATCGACGCGGCCGGCGCGGTACGCAGCGCGTACACCGCGACGCTCGTCGGCGGCGACGCGTCGGGGCGGCCGCCCTGGCTGGCCACGGAGTATGTCCCCGGGCCCTCACTTGCCGAGGCCGTCACCCGCGGCGGCCCGCTGCCCGAGCCGGTGGTCCGGGCCATGGGCGCCGACCTGGCCCGCGCCCTCGCCGACATGCATGCCGTGCGTGTCCTTCACCGTGACCTCAAGCCCGGCAATGTCCTGCTCGGCCCGGACGGGCCGAAGGTGATCGACTTCGGGATCGCCCAGGCCTTCGACGCCACCCAGCTCACCCGGACCGGCGTCGTGGTCGGCAGCCCCGGCTACATCTCGCCGGAGCACGTCAACGGCTCCCGGGCACTCGTGCCCGCCTCGGACGTGTTCTGTCTGGGGGCGGTGCTCGCCTTCGCGGCCAGTGGACGGGGGCCCTTCGACGACTCGGACATGGCAGCGGTGATTTTCCGGATCGCCCAGGGCGAGGCCGAACTCTCCGGTGTACCGGCGCAGTTGCGTGAACTGATCGCCCAGTGCCTGCATGCGCGCCCCGAGGACCGCCCGACTCCGGGGGAGCTGGCCGGACTGCTGCTCCACGGGCAGCCGCCGACCTCGTCCTTCCCTTGGACAGGAGGGGTGCGGGAGCAGCTGGCCGGATACGAGCAGGCGGCCCGGGACTGCCTCGCCGCGGCCCCGCCCACGGCCGTCCTGCCCCCGGTCCCTGACCGGCCGCCGACACCGGTGCCCCTCTCCGGGACCGCCCCGGGGCGCGGCCGTCGCCGCAGGGCGCTCCCGGTGGCGCTGGCGGCCGTTGCGGTGACGGCGTGTCTGCTCCTCGGTTATGTGCTGTGGCCCGGTCTCTTCCCGCCGGACAAGGGCACCGGGGGCGGTTCGGGTGCCACCGGTCCCACGGCCGGCCCGTCCCCGGCGGCCGCGCGCAGCACGGTACGGGCGATTCCGCGGGCCGACGGCGGCCGTACCGGTGACTTCGGCGAGGCTGCCACCGATCCCTCCGTCCGGCCCGCCGACTGGAAGGCGTGGAAGTCCACGGTCGACGGGGTCGAAGGCGGGTGCAGCTTCGCCGAGTCGACGCTGCTGTGCGCGGGCAGCAAGGGTGTCACCGCACTCGACGCGTCCGACGGAACCAGGCGCTGGCAGGCCCCGAAGGGGCGGACGGGGGCAACCGGTTCGGCCGTGGCCGGGTTCGCCTCCGGGACGGTGTACACCTTTGTCGGCCAGGCGCTGGTCGCCTACCGGATCACGGACGGCCGGGAGTTGTGGCGCTCGGCGCTGCCCGACGGCGCCGTGGGCGCAGGTGCCGTCCAGGACGGCGACACTCTGTACTACGTCGCCCGGGCCGGCGGCGGCGGAACGGGCAAACTGATCGCCCGCCGGCTGACCGGCGACCGCGGCGAGTTGTGGAGCAGGGACTTTGCCGACCCGCGGTTCAGTCTCCTCGCCGACGACGGACGGCTGGTCGTGGTGGGCAACGACACCCGGATCATCGACGGGGTGAAGGGGACCGTGGAACAGCGGCTCACGGCCGCCGACTTCCCCTGCCGGGTGCCGGTACTGAGAGGCCGGCGGCTGGTCTGCCGGGGAGCGACCGGGCTGCTCGTCATGGACGATGTGACCCGGCCCGGGCAGACCCGCACACTCGCCGAAGAGATCACGCCCGCCCACCCGCCGGCCCTGGTCGGCGACGACACCGTGGTGGTCTCCGACAACGACCACGCGTACGCCTACGGGCTGACCGACGGACAGCGGAAATGGACGACGTACGAGAACCTCAGCGAGTTGGGTGGCGAACCGTCCCTTGCGGGTTCTCAGGTGCTGATTGCCACGCGCACCGGAGTGGGTGCCTTCGGCCTGGCCGACGGCGAGTCGGCGAACGTCAAGTCGTACACCGGGTGGCCCGACGGCGGACCGGGCGTGCCGGATCTGCTCGCCGTCGGGGACCTCGTGTTTCTCACCTTCAAGGACGGCACGGTCCTGTCGGGATACGCCCCCTGAGCGACAGGGGGCGCAGACCGGGAGAAGCGCCGGGTCAGTCGTCGTCGCCGTGGCGGCCGTCGTCCGGGCGGTCCGCGGTGACCGCGGCGGTTTTCGCGTCCACGTTCAGCTCGTTACGGTTGCCGTCCTGCCCGTGATGTCGACCTCCCGGTGCAGCGCGCCGCTCCGGCCGACGGTGTCGTCCAGCTAGTGCCGTGACCGGCAATGTTTGCCCCGTGAGGAGCGTCGTCCAGTGCGTGCGGTCGCAAGGCGGCCGGAAGTCCTTGTAGCGGAGCTACCAGGGCTTATGGCCAACGCGGAAGGGGGTCCCCCCTGGCCCTTAAGGCCTTGGGGGAGGGCGTGCTGGGCGGCGCGACGGGGCAAAGCTTGCCGGGAGGGGCACTAGATCGAGGTGGACGAGGACAGGGCCCACCCCGTGCGACGCCGCGCCCCGCACGCGCACGCCCAGGGCGCGCTACGGCTTGCCCCGCCGCCCCCGCAGGTGCTCCGCGACCGGCGTCAGCGCCGCGTGCAGGTCCGCCAGTGCCTCCGGCGTCAAAAGGTCCATGAAGTGCTTGCGTACGGATGCGACATGGTGCGGCGCGACCTTCTGCATCGTCTCCGCGCCCGTCTCCGTGAGCACCGCGTACAGACCGCGCCGGTCGGATTCGCAGTTCTCCCGGCGGACCAGCCCCGCCGTCTCCATGCGGGTGATCTGGTGCGAGAGCCTGCTCTTGGACTGCAGTGTGGCCGTGGCCAGGTCGCTCATCCGCATGCGCTGGTCTTCCGACTCCGAGAGGTTCACCAGGATCTCGTAGTCGTTGTTGGTCAGGCCGAACGGCTGGAGGTCCTTCTCCAGCTGGTGCATCAGCAGCCTGCTGACGTCCAGGTGGGTGCGCCAGGCGCACTGCTCCGCGTCGCTCAGCCACTGGGTGGCCGTCTCGGTCTCCATATGTGGATTCTACCTAAGAAGTTGAAAGCCGGACGAAGTAAAGTGGTGCAACGCCCGGAACCGGCCCGGGGCGCCGGTTCCGGAAACGGCTCCGGAACCGGCGCCGGCGCCGGGCGCAGGCGTTCGACGTCACACTCTGCAGACTACCGTTCACAATCCGAAGCGACGCTGGAGGTCCCCCAGCTGGCCGGGCAGACGGGGGTTGGCGCCAGGTTGACCCGCACCGCCACCCGGGACCCCTGCCTGCTGCGGCGTCGCCCCCGTCGGCTGCTCCGCCATCAGGACCTCGGTCGACTGGAGTAGCACCGTGCCCGCGCCGACGAACTCGAACTGGTGCTCCTCGCCCGAGGTCCCGCCGATCCCGGTCAGCGACCGGAGACCGCCCATCACGCCCGTCATGTAGCCGTGGTCGTAGTGGTGGCACGGCGAGGGGCAGTCCGCCCAGCCCACCAAGGCCTGCGGATCGACCCGCAGCGGCGGTTCCATGAAGACCACCGGGCCGTTGGACGCGGCCACGAACTTGCCCGTGCCGATCAAGGTCAGGAAGCCCGGCACGATCGACTGCTTGAGTGCCAGTGTCGGCTGGTACGCGAGAAGGTTGCCGGACCGGATCGTCAGGTTCCCGTCGTCCAGGTCGTACGAGTTGACGTCGAAGGCCCGGTCGGCGAGCAGCATCTTGCCGCTGCCCTCGGCCACCACCCAGTCGCTCGCGTGGAGCGGCGAGTGGAAGCTCGTCCGGATCAGCCGTTCGAAGCGTCCGTGGCCGATGCCGTCGAACTCGATCCGCCCGTAGTAGGCGATCATCTTGCCCTTCTGCAGGAACCACTGGCTCCCCTTGAGCTCCACACAGAAGGTGTACGCGTTGACGTTGTCGTCCGACGGCAGCGTCATCGGGTCAAAGATCACGGGCGTGCTCACAGCTTCTCCTCCGACGCCTGGACGTACACCGCGCCACTGCCGCTCAGCTCCAGCTGGAACGCCTCGCCGGAGCCGCGCCCCACCATGTCGCGCCAGCTGAGCGCGGTGGAGAGCTTGTTGCGTACGTCGCCGTGGTGGGCGACGTAGGCCTGCGGGTCCACATGCACCTCGCGGCCCGGCGTGATGGGCAGCTCGATCACCCCGCCGTGAGCCATCACCGCGACCGCACCATGGCCCTTCAGCGTCGTGGTGAACAGGCCCTGTCCGGTCACCTGGCCGCGCACCATGCCCATGACCCCGCCCTGCGACCCCATGAACATCGTGCCCTGCTGCAGCGTCCCGTCGAAGGCGAGCAGCCGGTCGGCCTCCACGTACAGGGTGTCGCCGGCCAGGTTGATGACCTGGATGTGATGGCCGCCGTGGCCGAACATCACCGTGCCGTTGCCTTCGACGGTCATCAGCGGCGTCGCCTCATTGGCCAGCCGACGGCCGATCATCGACATCACGCCGCCTTGGCCGCCCTGGATGTTCGGGGTGAACGACACCTCGCCGCGGTACGCGAGCATCGCGCCGCGCTGGCTGAACATCTTCTGGCCGGGGACCACCGTCGCCTCGACCATCTTCGAGTTGATCTCACGGAACGGCATCAGACATCGCCCCCGATGGTGTTCCGCTCGCTCGGCTGCACGTAGACGAGTCCCTCGCCCTCGAATCTGATCTGGAACGACTCGCCCGAACCCTCGCCCATCAGCGTCCGGAAGGTGACCCCGGACTGGAAGTGCTGCTGCAGATTGCCCTGGTGGGCGATGTACGCGCCGGGATCGACGGACAACGGGTACTGGGCGGTCACCCGCAGCACCACGGCCGAACCGTCCGACATGATCGCCGCCTGGCCGGTGCCCTCGACGGTGGTGGTGAACAGGCCGTTGCCGGTCGCCCCGCCGCGCAGTCCGGTGAAGGTGGTGCCGGTGCGCAGCCCGGCATCGACGCAGAGCAGGTTGCTCGCCTCCACGTAGAGCTTCTCGCCGCGCAGCGAGACGAGGTTGATCTCGCTCGCGCGGTCGGCGAAGTAGCAGGTGCCCTGCCCGCTCACCTCCATCACGGTCATCTGCTCGCCGGTCAGCCTGCGGGTCACCATGCCGCGGATGCCCTCACCGCCGCCGGTCATCTTCTTGAACGCCATCCGGCCGTCGTACGCGACCATCGAGCCGTTCTTCGCCTTGACGGCGTCGCCGGTCAGATCGACGGCGAGCGTCTTGCTGCCTTGGAGTCGGAACATTGCCACTCGGTGACCGTAGCGGCAGGGGCCTGGGCCCGACAGGGTCTGCGGGCCTATCCGGACCCTGAGTCGACCCTGATTTGCGCCGATACGTTCCCCGGAGTGTCAACCGGCCCCCGCCCCCGGGCCCGGTGGGGGCCGATGCCACAATGGGACACGCTTGTGCCTGCATTCACAAGCTGTGACGACCCTCCCACCGAAGGTGCCCTCGTGGACATCAAGACCGCTACCGCCCTGCACCGGCTGCGCCTCATCTCGATCCCCGAGGCGCTCTCCTTTCCGGCGCTGATCATCTTTGGCTCGATCCTCAGCCGCGTCTCGGACATCGACTTCCTGATGATGCCGCTCGGCATCCTGCACGGCGTGCTCTTCGTGATCTACGCCGTTCTGCTGCTCGACGTCTGGTCCAAGGCCAAGTGGCCGTTCAAGCGCGTCGCGTTCTTCTTCCTGCTGGCGCTGCTGCCGTTCGGCGGGCTGTACGGCGACAAGATCCTCAAGCGCTACGAGGCCGACGGGGTCATCGCCGCCCGCGCCCGCCGGGAAGGCGTGGTCAGCGCATGATCGTCGCCTTCTCCGTCAGCCCGCTGGGGGTCGGCGAGGACGTCGGCGAGTACGTCGCCGACGCCGTCCGGGTCGTCCGCGAGTCGGGGCTGCCCAACCGCACGGACGCCATGTTCACCTCCATCGAGGGTGAGTGGGACGAGGTCATGGACGTCGTCAAGCGCGCCGTCGCGGCCGTCGAGGCCCGCGCCGGACGTGTCTCCCTCGTACTTAAGGCCGATATCCGGCCCGGTGTCACCGACGGTCTGATCTCCAAGGTCGAGACGGTCGAGCGGTACCTCGCCGGCTGACGCCTCCACGCCCCAGGAGACCCCCCGCGCCGCACGGCGAGGGGGGTCTCCGTCACCCGGGGCGCGTTTCGGGCTCCACCGCCAGCGCGATCCCGAGCGGCGTCCGCTCGTACAGCACCTGGTGCCCGTACCGCTGCGAGGTCAGCAGCCCTGCCGCCCGCAGCACCGACAGATGTTCCGACACGGAGGACGGCGCGAGGCCGAGCCGGAGGGCGAGGGTGCTCGTCCCCGCCGGTTCGTCGAGCATGCACAGGAGATCGGCCCGCGTCCGCCCGAGCAGCCGAGCGAGCGTCTGCGGCGTACGGTCGGCGGGTTCCGTCCACAGGCCACCGATCCCGCGTGCCGGATAGATCACCGCGGGCTGGTAGGGCGGCTCGTACCCGCTGACCACATCCGGCCAGGCGAAGACGCTCGGCATCAGGACGAGACCCTGCCCACCGAGTACCCGGGAGTGCCGGCCCCGCATCCCGATGAGCGTGAGCGTCGAGTCCGCCCAGCTCAGCTGGGGACTCAACTCGCCGAGCAGCCGCGCGAAGCCGACCGCCGCGAGCCGGCGCGAGTGGTACGCGATGTCCGCCTCCAGCAACGCGCGCAGCCGCGGCCAGTCCGGTTCGACCAGGACCCGCCACGCCTGTTCCAGAAGCGCGGACAGCTCCCGTTGCGCGCGGGCGGGGTCGTCGAGCATCGCCCGTCCGGCGGGGGAGTCCAGCGCCCCCGGCACACCCGCGAGGGTCAGCGCCAGATCCTCACGGACGAGACCGGGGTCGAGGGCGCGTACCCCGGCGATCTCCTCCTCGAACGAGGCGTAGGGCCCGAGCGGTGGCGGGCTGAGAAAGTCCGGATTGTGCCCGCTCTCCGGCATCAACGACCACAGCGGCCCGAGGTCCAGCCCCCCGGCGGCGCTCCGGATGCGCCGCAGCCACGGCTCGTGGTAGCCGTGGTTCCCAGGGCGCAGGAGGGTGCGTACCGCCTGTTGCGTCTCCCAGAGCGGGGAGAGCGCGAACCTGCAGCGCAGCAGATCGCTCTCGTCGAAATGCAGATGGAACGGCATCGGCGCACCTCGCGAAGATTCGGTGTCAGCCGAAAGTTTATGGAGTGCGGGCCACGCTCCTCCACGCTGCGTCCATGCCGAACAACAGCCCCGCCCCGGACCCCGGCGCCCCCCGCGGCTACCGCGCCGTCTTCGCCGTACGGGAGTTCCGTGCCGTCTTCGCCGCACACATGCTCTCCCTTCTCGGCGTCGTCGTCAGCGAGATCGCGCTCACCGTCCTCGTCTACGACCTCACGGGCTCGCCCCTGCTCAGCGCCCTCACCTTCGCGCTCGGCTTCCTTCCGTATCTCGTCGGCGGCACGCTCCTCGCCGGGGTCGCCGACCGCTACCCCGCCCGCCGGGTCCTGGTCACCTGCGATCTGATCTGCGCCGGCTGTGTCGCCGTCATGGTGCTGCCCGGCACCCCCGTCGGCGGGCTCCTCGCGCTGCGCTGTCTCGTCGCCTCCGTGTCGCCCGTCTTCACCGGGACGCGTATGGCCGCGCTCACCGACATCCTCGGCGAGGGCGATCTCTATGTGCTGGGCCGCTCTCTGCTGCGGATCGTCTCGCAGAGCGCGCTGCTGATCGGCTTCGGGGTGGGCGGTGTGCTGCTCGCCGCGGTGTCCGCGCGCGGGGCGATCACGATCACCGTCGGGACCTTCCTCGGCTCGGCGGCGCTGCTCCGCTTCGGCACCCGCAACCGACCCGCCCGGAGCGGCCGTGACGGAGGCGGCGCCCTGCTCAAGGACTCGCTCGCCGGAGCACGTACCGTCCTCGCCGACCGCAGGATCCGCGCGCTGATGCTGCTTTTCTGGCTGCCGGCGATGTTCGTTGTGGCACCGGAGGCGCTTGCCGCACCGTACGCGGACGAGATCGGTGCCGGCCCAGCCGCGCTCGGACTCCTCATGTGCGCGATGCCGGTCGGTCACATCGGTGCCGAGCTGTACGTGGGCGCGGCGCTGAGCCCGCGCCTGCGCTCCAGGATCGTGCTGCCGGTCGCCGCCGCGGGACTGCTGCCCCTCGTGCTGTACGGGTTCCGTCCCGGCATGGTGCTGAGCGTCGTCGCGCTCGTGCTGGCCGGGGTGGGGGCGGCGTACGTCATCGGCCTCGACCAGTGGTTCGTCGACGCCGTTCCGGAGCAGCTGCGGGGCCGGGCCATGACCCTGCTCACCGCCGGGCTGATGACGGTCCAGGGCATCGGCATGGCCCTCGCCGGGCTCGCCGCCGAATTCGTCCCCGTACATCAGGCGGTCGCCGGGGCCGCTGTGATCGGTACGGTGTGCACGCTCGTCCTCGTCCGCGAGGTCAGGACCACGGAACCCGTGCACAGTCCTCGGACCGAACTTCGAGACGGGGCTGAACGGCATATGACCAGTGGGTAAGGTCGATCCCGTGCCGAAGCCGCTCAGTCTTTCGTTCGACCCCATCGCCCGCGCCGACGAACTCTGGCAGCAGCGCTGGGGCCCTGTCCCCTCGATGGCGGCGATCACCTCGATCATGCGTGCGCAGCAGATCCTGCTCGCCGAGGTCGACGCGGTCGTCAAACCGTACGGACTGACCTTCGCGCGGTACGAGGCGCTGGTGCTGCTCACCTTCTCCAAGGCCGGTGAGCTGCCGATGTCCAAGATCGGCGAGCGGCTGATGGTTCACCCCACCTCGGTCACGAACACCGTGGACCGGCTGGTCAGGTCCGGTCTGGTCGACAAGCGTCCCAACCCGAACGACGGCCGGGGCACCCTCGCCTCGATCACCGACAAGGGCCGAGAGGTCGTCGAGGCGGCCACCCGGGACCTGGTGGACATGGAGTTCGGGCTCGGGGCGTACGACGCCGAGGAGTGCGCGGAGATCTTCGCACTGCTGCGCCCACTGCGGATCGCGGCCGAGGACTTCGAGGAGAAGTAGCGCCGCGCGCCCCGGCCCGCTGCAAGATCGCCCCCGGCGCCCGGTTACGCTCGACGTCATGAAACGCAGTGTGCTGACCCGGTACCGGGTGATGGCCTACGTCACCGCCGTCATGTTGCTGGTGCTCTGCACCTGCATGGTCTTCAAATACGGCTTCCACACCGGTGCGGGGCTGACGCTCGTCGTCTCCCAGATCCACGGTGTGCTGTACATCATCTACCTGATCTTCGCCTTCGACCTGGGCTCCAAGGCGAAGATGCCGCTCGGCAAGCTCCTCTGGGTGCTGGTCTCCGGCACGATCCCGACGGCCGCGTTCTTCGTCGAGCGCAAGGTCGTCCAGGAGATCGAGCCGCTGATCGCGGACGGCTCCCCGGTGACAGCCAAAGTCTGACCCGAACCGCCCCGTGCGAAGCACCGGGCGGTTTGTCATCGACATTTACTAGGACGTCCTAGTAAATTGGGGTCCATGGACGCTGACGCGATCGAGGAAGGCCGCCGACGCTGGCAGGCCCGTTACGACAAGGCCCGCAAGCGTGACGCGGACTTCACCACGCTCTCCGGGGACCCGGTGGAGCCCGCGTACGGGCCCCGTCCCGGGGACACGTACGAGGGGTTCGAGCGGATCGGCTGGCCCGGTGAATACCCCTTCACCCGGGGTCTCTACCCGACCGGCTACCGCGGCCGCACCTGGACCATCCGCCAGTTCGCCGGCTTCGGCAACGCCGAGCAGACCAATGAGCGGTACAAGATGATCCTCGCCGCGGGCGGCGGCGGGCTCAGCGTCGCCTTCGACATGCCGACGCTGATGGGCCGCGACTCCGACGACCCGCGCTCGCTCGGCGAGGTCGGGCACTGCGGTGTCGCCATCGACTCCGCCGCCGACATGGAGGTCCTCTTCAAGGACATCCCGCTCGGCGACGTCACGACATCCATGACGATCAGCGGACCCGCCGTCCCCGTCTTCTGCATGTACCTGGTCGCCGCCGAGCGCCAGGGCGTCGACCCGGGGGTGCTCAACGGCACGCTCCAGACCGACATCTTCAAGGAGTACATCGCGCAGAAGGAGTGGCTCTTCCAGCCCGAACCCCATCTGCGCCTCATCGGCGACCTGATGGAGCACTGCGCGCGCGACATCCCCGCGTACAAGCCGCTCTCGGTCTCCGGCTACCACATCCGCGAGGCCGGGGCGACGGCCGCGCAGGAGCTCGCCTACACCCTCGCCGACGGCTTCGGCTACGTGGAGCTCGGCCTCTCCCGGGGCCTCGACGTCGACACCTTCGCCCCCGGTCTCTCCTTCTTCTTCGATGCGCACCTCGACTTCTTCGAGGAGATCGCCAAGTTCCGTGCCGCCCGCCGGATCTGGGCCCGCTGGATGAAGGAGGTGTACGGCGCGAAGACCGACAAGGCGCAGTGGCTCCGCTTCCACACCCAGACCGCCGGGGTCTCCTTGACCGCCCAGCAGCCGTACAACAACGTCGTACGGACCGCGGTCGAGGCGCTCTCCGCCGTCCTCGGCGGCACCAACTCGCTGCACACCAACGCCCTCGACGAGACCCTCGCGCTCCCGTCCGAGCAGGCGGCTGAGATCGCCCTGCGCACCCAGCAGGTGCTGATGGAGGAGACCGGCGTCGCCAACGTCGCCGACCCGCTGGGCGGTTCGTGGTACGTCGAGCAGCTGACCGACCGGATCGAGGCCGACGCCGAGAAGATCTTCGACCAGATCAAGGAGCGCGGCACCAGGGCGCACCCGGACGGTCAGCACCCCATCGGGCCCATGACCTCCGGCATCCTGCGCGGCATCGAGGACGGCTGGTTCACCGGCGAGATCGCCGAGTCCGCGTTCCGGTACCAGCAGGCGCTGGAGAAGGGGGACAAGCGCGTCGTCGGCGTCAACGTCCACCACGGCTCGGTCACCGGCGATCTGGAGATCCTGCGGGTCAGCCACGAGGTCGAGCGCGAGCAGGTCCGCGAGCTCGCCGTCCGCAAGGCCGCCCGCGACGACGCCCGCGTCCGCGCCTCACTGGACGCGATGCTGGCCGCCGCCCGCGACGGCTCGAACATGATCGGACCGATGCTGGACGCCGTCAGGGCCGAGGCGACGCTCGGTGAGATCTGCGGGGTCCTGCGGGACGAGTGGGGCACGTACACCGAGCCGCCCGGCTTCTGAGGGTCTTACGGCCTCCTATGTGGCGGCTGCCGCGCCCAGCCCCGCAAGCAGCAGAACGGTGAAGCGCCGGGCCCAGTCCTCGTCGACGGGCTCGGCGCTCACCAGCGTCCGGTGCACGACCGCACCGGCGATCACATCGAAGATCAGGTCGGCGGTCGAGGCCGCCGATGCCTCGTCCGGTTCGACGGGCAGCTCGCCGCGCTGCTGCGCCCGTTGCCGTCCCAGCAGTACGAGCCGCTTCTGCCGGTCCACGATCGAATCGCGGATCCGGGCCCGCAGCGCGTCGTCACGGGTCGACTCGGCGACCACGGCCATCAGCGCCGCCCTGGTCTCCGGGCGGTCCAGCAGCGCCGCGAACTGCAGCACCACGTTCTGCACATCTGCCGACAGGCTGCCCAGGTCCGGCAGTTCCAGCTCGTCGAAGAGGGCCGCGACGGCGTCCACGACCAGTTCGTTCTTGCCTGCCCAGCGCCGGTAGAGCGTCGTCTTGGCGACCCCGGCCCGTGTCGCCACATCGCCCATCGTCAGCTTCGACCAGCCGAGGGCGACCAGGGACGCGCGGCAGGCCTCCAGGATCGCCTCATCGGCCGCGGCGCTGCGCGGTCGTCCCGTTCGCGCGGGTTTGGGGTGGCCGTGGCTCAGCATGCCGTGACCATACCCGTCAGTAAGGAGAACCGGCCGGTCGCGTTTGCCGTGAGAGAGATCACTGGACACTCCTGTGCGCGAGGGGTGCGGGACAGTTACGCTACGGGTCGTAGCGTAAGGACGACGGTCAGGCCGTCGTCACGCCACGAGCGAACGACAGCCATATGTGCCGGGTGGGGACCCGGCGCCGAGAACAGGCCCTTCGAGGGTCATGGGACCGCGGAGGTCCGCGCGTCCCGCACACCGGCGGGTACCACGGACGGCTGCGGTTCCCGGATCGCTTTCCGGAACAGTGTGCCGAGGGGGGAGGATGTACGTATGCAGCCTAGGAACATGTCCATGAGCGGCGTCGTCGACCTCGCCGCAGTGAAGGCGGCCGGCGAGGCCAAGGTGAAGGCGGAGCAGGCCCGTGCCGAGGCCGCCCGGCAGGGTGGCGGCGGCGCCGTCCCCCCGTCCTCCCTGGTGATCGATGTCGATGAGGCGGGCTTCGAGCGCGATGTCCTCCAGCGCTCCGTCGAGGTCCCCGTCGTCATCGACTTCTGGGCCGAGTGGTGCGAGCCGTGCAAGCAACTGGGCCCCCTCCTGGAGCGCCTGGCCCACGAGTACAACGGCCGCTTCGTGCTGGCCAAGGTCGATGTCGACGCCAATCAGATGCTGATGCAGCAGTTCGGCATCCAGGGCATCCCGGCGGTCTTCGCCGTCGTTGCCGGGCAGGCCCTCCCGCTCTTCCAGGGCGCGGCTCCCGAGACCCAGATCCGGCAGACGCTGGACCAGCTGATCCAGGTCGGCGAGGAGCGGTTCGGGCTCACCGGGATCGCGGTCGACCAGGAGGCCGCCGGTCCGGAGGGCGCCGGACAGGCTCCGGCCGAGGTGCCCGCGGGACCGTATGACGCACTGCTCGAAGCGGCGGTACGGGCGCTGGACGCCAATGACTTCGGCGGCGCCGTCCAGGCGTACAAGAACGTGCTTGCCGACGACCCGGCCAACACCGAGGCCAAGCTCGGCCTCGCCCAGGCCGAACTGCTGGGCCGGGTGCGGGACATGGACCCGCAGCAGGTCCGCAACGACGCCGCTGAGAAGCCGGCCGATGTGGCGGCGCAGATCGCCGCCGCCGATCTGGATCTGGTCGGCGGTCATGTCGAGGATGCCTTCGGGCGCCTCGTCGAGACCGTGCGCCGGAATTTCGGTGAGGACCGGGACGCGGCGCGGCTGCGGCTGCTGGAGCTTTTCGAGGTCATCGGCCCCGACGATCCGCGTGTCGTCGCGGCCCGTACGGCGCTGGCGCGCGTCTTGTTCTGATGTGACAACGCGGCCGTGGCGTCCCGGGGGCGTCACGGCCGTTTTCGTGATCTGGCGACAACAAACGCCCTCGCTTTACCAAATCTTGATAAAAGCACGGACTGTTACTGCCAGTAAATCGTGCGTGGGATTCTGTCCGCTTAAGGACCCCAATTCTCCCTTTCCTCCTCGCGAGAGGCGCCACCCTGTGTGGCCGGGCGGCGCCGCCCTGTCGCGCCTTGGTTATCGGGCCGTTACTAGCGAGTAACGAACCCCCTTGTGCCGCGGGCGCTAATGCACCACGATCGGCCACGCTCGGTCCGACGACGCCAGCCCGACCGCCAGTCGGTGCGGCGGCCGATTCGGGTCCCCACCGAGTGGGTCGGCGGCAGTGGCGCCGACCGCGGACAGGGGGGTTCCTGCCGTCTGGCAGGGCCTGTCCGAACAGGTTGCGCGAACGCGCGGCCAGTGGTTGTCGCTCGGGGGTGATCGCCGGTGATTCGGACGCGGTTCCTGCCTCCGTGCGCGGGCGCTCTCCTTCCCGAGGACGTAGCACTTCTCCCATCCCAGGACGGGCCCAGGCCCGGACCGGAGATGTACGTCCGAGAAGGAGGAAGAAAAATATGAGTTCCCAAGTTCGTGGCGGCACCAGATGGAAGCGTTTCGCTCTGGTCATGGTGCCGAGCGTGGCGGCGACCGCCGCGGTGGGCATCGGTCTCGCCCAGGGCGCCCTCGCCGCGTCGTTCAGCGTGTCCGGCCAGAGCTTCAAGGTGACCGCGGACAGTCTCGTCGGCCACAACTTCGTGCAGTACGGCAGCGTGGCCACCGGCACGGATCCTCAGGGCAAGGACGGGGCACACGCCGTGGCCGTGTCCGGCTTCAGCGACGCCAAGATCACCAACATGTGCCAGTCGGTGGTCACTCCGAACCTTCCGTTCGGTCTTGGCACCGTCACGCTGCGGCTGTCGGCGGGTACGAACCCGGAGAAGCCGGTCGAGGCGACCAATCTGTACCTGGACATCGCCGAGCTCAACGCGGACGCCGAGTTCAAGAGCATCGACATCGGTGTTGCTGCGGGTTCCCTCAGGAACCCGAACAACCCTGATTCGATAGGCATCCAGCCTCGCACCCAGGCGAACCCGAACGGTTTCGCGCAGCGTGCCGAGGAAGCCAAGCTGACCAACGTGCAGCAGACGGCGTGGGCGACCACCGCCGGCACCTTCAAGCTCAGCAACCTGAGCCTGCGGCTGAAGTCCGGCGACAAGCCCTGCTACTAGGGCGCTTGCCCAGGGTGGCCGGGGTGCCCGCCACGGACCTCCGGCCGCCCGCCCCTTCTCTTCTCACAGCAGTACCGGTTCCAGGGAGCTGTTTTCCATGAGCCCCGAGTCCACAGGGCAGAACGAGCACTACCTCCGCGTCTTCCGGCGGGGATTCCGCACCTGGCGGGGTAACCGGCCGTTCTGGGCGGGCCTGTTCACCATGGTGGGTGGTCTACCCATCGCGTACTTCCCGTACGCCAACATGCATCTCGGCAACGTCACGCTGGCGATGTCCACAACCGCCGGTGCGGGATCGCTGATCATTGGGGTCCTGCTGATCACGCTGGGCCTCACGATGTGGTTCCACCACATCGTGAGAGTGTTCGCCGGAGTCGCCGCGATCCTGCTGGCGCTGATCTCCATACCGGTCGCCAACATCGGCGGATTCCTGATCGGTTTCCTGTTCTCCCTGCTCGGTGGAGCGCTCTCCATCTCCTGGGCCCCGGGCGAGCCGAAGCCGGCCGCCGCACATGGCGGTGCTCAGAGCGAGGTGTTCAAGGACGCCGGGTCCGGTACACAGGAGCCCGAGCCCGAGTTCCAGAGCGCGGCATCGGTGCCCCAGCAGCCGCAGCAGTACGACACGACAGCAGAGGTCGAGGGCGGGAGGCACCGTGGGGAGTGACGAGACGCAGCTGAACTCGGCCGGTGAGGACCTCCCGACGAGAAGCGGACCGCGTCACGCGGCCCCCAGAAAGTCGCTGCTGACGAAGCTTCACATACCCGCGGGCAAGGCGTTCGTTCTCGCCGCGATGCCGACGGCCGTCTTCGTCGGGATGGGACTCACCCCCAAGCTCGCGCTGGCCGACGACGCGACGGACATTCCGTTCGCGCCGGGCCCCTGTGTGACACGTTCGGACGAGCCGAGCCAGTCTCCGGAGCCCTCGGCGTCCGCGTCGGAGACGAAGGCGCCGTCCCCGTCCGCCAGTGCGTCCACCGGTGCCGCCGACGGCGGTGCGGACCAGAGCGCCGAGGCGACGCCGAAGCCGTCGGCGACCCCGTCGGCGAACGGAGCGGCGGACCAGCAGCGCGTGGCGCCCGCCGCAACGCCGAGCACCTCGCCGTCACCCACGGCTACGGACAACCCGCTCGATCCGCTGGGCCTGGGCGACGCACTCAAGGACCTCGTCGGCGGACCGGACCAGGTGACGGCGAGTCCGTCCCCGAGCGCCACCACCGCGTCCCCGGAGCCCTCGGTCTCCGAGACGAGCGAGGCCACCGAGAAGCCCGTGGTCAAGGTGACGGACGCGGCGAAGGAGACGGCCGGCAAGACCGCCGACGCCATCCGCGAAGCGGCCGACAAGGCGGGTACGCCGGTCAAGGAGCTCGACGAGAGCGCCAAGGGACTCGACCCCAAGAAGGACGACGACATCCCGGACGGCGCCAAGCAGCCGTTCCCGTGCCCCACCGCCGACCCCAAGGCGCTGGCCGCGGCGGACCTGGAGCAGGGCATCCCCAGGCTGCCGAACCAGCCGTGGATCCTGGAGAGTTCGCTTCTCACCCTGAACGGGCTCGACTACAAGGGCATCGTCGAGGTGGAGAAGGGCGACGGCAGCACGAAGAAGGTGCTGAAGTTCACCGCGTCGTCCATCGACATCAAGGACCTGCACCAGCTGACCGAGGGTCCGGGCGGCACCACCGGCCACGTCCAGGCGCGGAAGGGCTCGACGTCCACCATCCGCAACGGCACGGTGACGATGTACACGGAGGAGCTGAAGGGCAACCTCTTCGGCCTCATCCCGATCACGTTCAGCCCTCAGACCCCGCCGCCGCTGAACGTGCCGTTCGCGTTCTTCACCCACGTGAAGGTCACTCAGGCCGGCCAGTTCGGCGGCACGCTCACGGTGCCCGGGCTGCACAACTACTTCACCGGCGGCACCAGTTGATGAAGTGACTCAAGGGCCCGTCAGGGAGCCGCACAAGGCTGTGGCCGCACCCCCTTCGAAGGGGG
>NZ_JBLVKW010000031.1:0-82909 GCF_048270745.1 Streptomyces sp. NPDC056231
CCTCCTGGCCACCTGGACCGGCGCCTGCTCGATATGCGGCCAATCCGCACCGACACCAGAACCACACCACAGGACCTAACAAAGCCCTACTAGGGTCGGCCCTATGAAAGCAGACCTGGTCCAGGACTCATGGACTCGCATCGACGCGTGGCTGCGCGAGCACGCGCCCCGCACTTTCGCCACGCTTCGGCCGCCCGCAGGAGACGAGGAGATCGCGGCAGCGCAGGAGGAACTGGGTGTCACCTTTCCTCCGGACCTGGTCGCTTCACTCCTCCGACACAATGGGGCGTTGGAGGGACCTGAGGCTTTCCGGTTCAGCACGGGCGACCGGCTGCTCGGAGTGAGCGGGATCCTCGGGGATACCGGGTTCATGCGCGGCATCGACCAAGGCCTCGGCGGGGAGGCCGAGGGCTACTGGCTTCGCGGCTACGTAAAGTTCGGTTCTTATGACGTGACGTCGGACGGTCTCCTGATGGATTGCCGTACTGGGCGGGACTCCTATGGTGCGATCGGACGGTTCTTCGACGAGACCGGCACCAGTTTCGGGGAGGCCGACTCGCTGGGTGGGTATCTTGCCGAATTGGCCGGCAAGCTTGAGCGCGGCCAGGACGCTGGTGTCGTCACGTTCAACGGCCGGCTGTTCTGGGAGGGGCCTCTGCCTGCCAGGCCGGAGTGCAGTGCCGACGAGCCCCTTCCCGCACCGGATGAGCAGCTGCCAGAGCTGGACCTGTCCCAGAGTCCCACCGACCTCCTCCACGCGAGCTACCTGGACGGACATGAGGAACTCGGTGCACTGATCGCGATCCTGCCGTATGAGCAGGTGGTTGAGGCCGCGCGGAAGCAGCTGCGCAGACTGGCGGTCGAAACGGGCCTGAACAACTACCCGGAGGTCAAGGCAGCCCTGGACGCGTGGGAGCGCGGTGTGGCCCCACCACGGCCGGACCAGACCGAGCCGCTCGCCTTGCGACTCCGCGCGGTGCTCGCGCAGGCCAACACTGGCCGAGACATCACTCGCAGGTGGGCCGCGGAGAAGATAGCCCTCGGGATCTGGGGGTCCCCCTACAGGTCCGTGTGCGAGAGCGCGCAGACCCGGAGTCACTTCACTCTCGACTGGCGTGCGGATCTGCATGCCGACCTGGGCAATCCGCCACTGCCACCGATACCTGACGACCGATTCTGGGGGTCCCTGCGCAACCCCGCCATCGACTCCAGCTGGTACGCAGCTCAGTACACCCAAGATCAGGACTGACCGTTCCTAAAGACTGAGCGGGGGTGAGTCCTGTTGCCAGGACCCATGCTCAGCCGGACGTCCCGAACGGTGTTGGGCGTCCTGGTTCCCCGCGTTCTCGCCACACCCGGCGTCAGCGCATCGTGTGCGTGGTCCGGGGATGCGGGGGCGGGGTTCCTCACGCCCTGGGATACCCGAGTCGGCCTGGACGGTCCGATGCCCCGCACGATCGCTCTGGTCGTGCGGGGGCGGTGCCATCCGTCGCCGGATCGGGTGCCCCAGGGCGCGCCTTCCGATCGCCACCGCTGCCGCGTGATGGCGAGTGGTCTTCCTGGTCTTGCTGGTGAGGGGCTTCTGCCAGTGCTGGGCGCCCCATCTGGAGGTGTAGGCCGGGTCCACGGCGACGACGGTGATACCGAGCTCGACTGCCATTGATACGAGCCGTGCCCGCAGCTTGGACACGGGCATGCCGGAGATCAGCTTGCGGAACCGCTTCCTGTGGCCGTGCTTCTCGCGGGACTTCTCCGCTGCGAAATCCAGGTCTTCGATCGCAATGGACAGGCCGCGCCGTGCGGCCCAGTGCAGGAGGCGGATGATCGCGTGCCGGACCTGGGCGTCGCGGTGGTCCGCGCTGCCGGACAGGTCGTAGTCGAATCGTCGCGGCTGGCCGACCGGGTTGCCGTGCTTGTCCAGCCGCCAGGCCGCCAGGTGGTCGGCGTTGGTGTCCACGCCGATCAGCCCACCAGCGCGGGCCGTCTCCAGCGGAACCGTCTTGACCGGCGGGATCGCCCACGACGCAGTGAGGTACCAGCGCCCGCGAATGGTGTCTTCGTGGATGCGGTAGGCCACAGCCCGGTTCGCCTCGACACGGTCGCGCCACTGTTCGCCCCGGTGCGGAAACGACACTCTCGCGGCGAGCACGTACCGGCCGTGCTGTGCGTTAGCCAGATGCTCCAGCGGCGCGGGCAGCTTGAGGGAGACCTCTCCGGCGGGTGTGACGCGGATGGTTTCGTTGCCGTAGCGCTTCCCGGACTCGCCGTCCGCGGCGAGGAACCGGCGCTCGGCCTCCCAGCGCTGCCGCCACTCCTGCTCGGTCAACTGGGCAGCGGCTAGGTTGCGGCGGTTGTTGATCAGCCGTTTACCGCCGCGCACTACGCGCACCCGCCCGGCCTCGCGGTCGGCCCGCTCGGTGGCCAACCGGTCCTCCAGCACGTGCAGGCGTCGGGTCTTGGCGAACCATTCCTGCGCGGTGCGGTATCCGCCCGGCGCCCGCCCGGTGCCCTTCTCTCCCACAGGCAGCGACAGGCGGTGCGCAATCGTGCGGATACCAGCCTCAAGGCACTGGATGTGAGCAAGCTGGCAGCGCCGGGCCAGCGCCCACTGATCGTGCGTCGCCTTCGTGATGCTGCCCGCCCACCGCGACGACGACCGTCCGGTCAAGGCGCGCTTGCGCTCCGCCCACTGATCGCTGTCGTGGTCGAACGCGGCCGCAGCACGCGTCTTGAGGTCCTTCCCTGCGAGCGAACCGAGCAGGTCACCGACTGCGCGGAGAACCGTCTCATCCTCGGCCGTCAGCTCTTTGAGCCGGTCGCGGATCGCCACGCCCGAAGGTCCGAGAGCGACGAACGGCGGATCGATCGTGCGCAGCTTGGTGTCAACCATGCTCGGCTGCCTCCAGCGCCTTCCGAGCGCGGTTCTTGGCTGAGCGGCGGCCGTACAAGCGAGCACAGAAGGAGGTCAGAACCTCCACCATGTCGTGTACGAGGTCGTCTTCGACCTCGCCATTGTCCAGCACCACCAGACGCCGCCCGCTGGCGGACAGTGCGGCCTCAACCAGTTCGACGTTCATGCGGCCGAGCCGGTCTTTATGCTCCACCACCAGGCAGGTCACGGCAGGATCGGCTAGCAGCCGCTTCGCCTTCGACCGGGAACCGTTCATGCCCGAGCCGATCTCCGACTCCACACGGACGACGCGGTGACCAGACGTTGCAGCCCAACGGGACAGCCGGGCGACCTGACGTTCCAGATCGGTCTTCTGGTCATGGGAAGAGACGCGGGCATACAGACCGATCCCACCGGTCACCTCCGGTGCGGTACTGGCCTCGATGTTCACCAGGATCGTGCGTGGACCAACCCGCTGAGCCGGTACCGGCAGCGTCCCCTCACGGAACCAGCGATACGCGGTCTGCGGATGCACGCCCTGCGTCTTCGCCCATTCCGTCAGATTCACACTCTGACAACGACACTCACCCATACATGGTTACGTTCACTTACCCGACTTCGAAGGCCAGCAGTTGAAGACCCCAGGGGCTCCGGGTCCGCGTGAGCGCTTCATGTGGCGTGTATCGCCAAATGAAGCGCTCAGTCACAGTGATGGACCGTGAAGCGCAACGAGCTGCCCCCGGGCTGTTGATCGAGATGTCTGACGTCTCAATCACGTTGCTCGGAGGTCTCGTTGGTCGCCCATCCTGCCGCACTCGACCTGCCGCATGCACTCGTGGAGTGGGTCACCATGCTGATCGTCACCCGTGAGGGCAACTGCCGCTGCAAGCTCCGTCCGTCTCAACGCGCAATGGTGGCACTGGTGTACCTGCGCGAGCACACCACTTTGGCGAAGATCGCAGCCGGTTTCGGGATTAGCGAGTCCACCGCCCACGCCTACACCAACGCGGTCGTCGATCTGCTCGCCGACCAGGCGCCGGGCCTGCTGAAGACGCTGCGCGAGCACGAACCGGACTTCGTTCTGCTGGACGGCACCCTCGTCGAGTGCGACCGGGTCGGCGATGGCCGGGCCGACTACTCCGCCAAGCACCGGCGGCACGGCGTAAACGTGCAGGTCGTCACCGACCCGGGCGGCCGGCTGCTGTGGCTCTCGCCCGCCCTGCCAGGCCGAGCCCACGACCTGACCGCCGCTCGGACCCACCGAATCATCCGGATTTGCGAGCGCCAGGACGTTGCCATCGTGGCCGATCTCGCTTACCAAGGTGCTGGCCCATGGCTGACGACCGGCATCAAACGCAGACCTCTGCAGGAACTCACCCCCACCGAGAAGAGCCTCAACCAAGCACTGGCCGCAGCACGAGCACCCGTCGAACGCGGCGTCGCGAGGCTGAAGTCCTGGCGAATCTTCCGCAGGTCCCGATGCAGCCCCAACCGCATGACGTCAATCGCCAAGGCCATCCTCACACTGGAGCGGCAACGCTGAAGAAGCTCACTGAGCCACGACCATCTGCCGCGACTCGGCTGCGTGTCGGCCGGCCTGTCGGGGCCACGTCGGCACACACCGCCGCCGCAGCCGACAGGCGGCGATGACGGCCTGGTTGGCGGCGACGGCGTTGTCGACGTCGGCGTTATAGGACAGGACGACCTCGGTGACCCAGTCGACGCCCCACGGCGCGTAGGCCCGGATCGCGGCATCCGGGTCGCCGGTGTCCAGGCGACGGCGTGGGACACGACGGCCGGGTCGACGCGGTCGTGCAGGCCGCTGATCCGGCTCACCCGATGGTGCCGCCCGGCTCGGTGTGTTCCGGCCCGTCCTGTTCCTGATCATTCTTCATGAGGTGACACGGGGCAGAGGGAGGCCAGCCGTCTCCAGGCCGAGGCCGAAGTTGCCGCTGCTGTCTGCAGCGGTCATCTCGTGCGCGCTCTGCGACTCGCATGACGTGTTCACCCAAGACTGCCCACGAGGAGGAAGGATACGAGACCAGCGAAAACAGACAGCATCGCGCTTGCCGCTACTCCGGGCGATCTTCCCAGGAGCCTCGTGAGCCCAATGAACACAAAAAGAGGCCAGAGCGTGTAGTTCACAACCCATATCGCGTGAAATTCGGAACTGGCCAGGCCACCGAGGAACGACCCGCCCAACGCCCCACCTGCAACAATACTCGCCGAGAGCCATCGGATCTCGAGCAGCTTGCGGGTGCGCCCCTGCGCGTGGTTCTTCCGGGACATGCGCTCGCGAACCTCTGCCGCGATTTGCAGAATTGCTCCCAGGAGCCAGGGCAGTGCGTAGATGAACGTGTGTGATTGCATGTCAATCCGTCCTTGCGTTTCTCTACTTGTACCGTTTATGAGACTCTTCGCTGATGCGGCCTCGCATGCAGCTGTTCCCAGCCGGAGGCACGTACGCCCTCCGACCGGGAACAGCATGGCTCACGCCGACCCGTCAGATAAGGAACGGTTGGGTCGGCGAGGTCTGCGAGGTGGCGGCGCGCGACGCCAGCGCCATGGCTCGATCAGGCCGGTCCTGATGGCGTAGCAGGTGAGTTCGCCCCGGTCGCACATGCCCGGTTTCTGCAGCAGGTTGGCGCGATGGCGGTCGACGGTCTTCACGCTGATCACCAGCAGCTCGGCGATGTCTCTCGCTGAGCGGACCTCGGCGAAGAGTTTGAGGATCTCCTCCTCGCGCCCGGTGATCGGCTTCCTCGGCAGGCCCTCGCCGCGCCGGACCTGGTCCGGGTGGTGGCGGATCAGCACGGAGTGCCCGGGAGAGGAACGGGCTCGTCCCGCATCGCCGCTTGCCAGGCGTCCACCAGGTCCCGGTCGGCCATCGACTTCAGGACGTGTCTGCAGGCGCCAACCGTCAGCGCCTGCCGACGTCGTCCCCCGTGAGGATGTCGAGCTTGACTCGTGCGTTTCAGCTTGGCGCGGGTGCGGGGGTAGTCCGCGTGCTCGGGCAGGTCCGGTCAGGCGGCCCGGGTGGGGATCCGGTCGGCGAGGGCAATGACGGTCTTCCGGGTGTCGCGGTAGGAGGACGTCGCGATGACCAGGACAGTCACCAGGTACTAGAGCGGCATGTTGTCCGAGTAGAAGACGCCGCGCTCGCGCAACCGAGCGTTGGCCAGGAGGCCGGCGGCACCACCGGTACCGCGCCACGTGCCGACTCAACAGACACCCGCCGGAGCCCGGGTCACGGGGCTTCAGCCGTCCGAGCCCGCCCACCACGGCACACGGGACAGCAGCGAACACCTAAGATGGCAAAGCCGATGTACAGGGCACCAGGTACCCGCCGCGCACCCGTACCACCGCCCCGAACAGGCACCCGCCCACAGGCGCCCCCACGCCGGAAACCCCGGCCCGATTCCGACGGGCCGGGGTTTCCTTATGACGCAAGCGGTCTGTTACCACTCGCCCCCGTCGCCGCCGTAGCCCTCGTCGCCGCCGTAGCCCTCGTCGCCCCGGCCGCCCCGGTCGCCCCAGTGGTCGCGGACCACCCGGAAGCTGCCCACGACACCGTTGCGGACCATCACGCCGCCGCGGATGTGACGACGGGTGAAGACGCCGTTGCTGGTGCTCCACGGGCCGACCGTCGCGACCGGGGAACCGTTGTCGCAGGTCGCGCCCTGGAAGAACTCAACGGTCCGGCGGCTGTCGTTACGGACGTTGAAGCTCTTGGCACCCAGACCGCTCACCACCGTGATGCAGCCGTCCTCCCCACGGGCGGAGTACGACCGCTCGTTGATGAAGATCCGACCCTCCCGGTGGAAGCGGAATTCCTTCTTGCCACCACGCTCGTTACCGCCGTAGCCGCCGTAGCCGCCTCCCTCGTTCCCCTTGCCGCCACCGCCGTTCCCGTAACCGTTCCCGTTACCGAACCCGTTGCCGTTCCCGAACCCGTTCCCGTTGCCGAACCCGTTCCCGTTCCCGTTGCCGTTCCCGTTCCCGTTCCCGTTCCCGTTCCCGTTCCCGTTGCCGTTGCCCTTCCCGCCGTCACCACTCAGCGGAGCAGCCTGCTGAGCGGACGCAGCAGCCGGAGCCGAGCCGGCAGCCGAGGCATACGTAATGCCAGTAGTAGCCAGAACCGCTGCGCCTACTACGGCAGCGGTCACAGCGACAGTGCGCGTGGTCATGTCACTTCTTCCTGTCTCAGAGACGTCGGCTGGGCAGCCGACCTGAAACGAACGTACTTACAACCCCCTTACCTGTCATATCGGACAGATCCACAGCGCCCCCCCCACAGGGCCGACCGGGTGTAAACACCCCACTCCCCACACCCTTCACAATCAACTGATACACCGTCAAATAACAACAAAATAAGCCCTCCTGGCACACCACTAGCCCACCCGAGCGACAAACCTCCACCCCCTCACCCACCCGGCAGCACCCCACCCCAACCCGCCACCACCCCGAACACCCATCACTCAACCCAGCCAACACATCCTCACCACCCCAACCCCGCCGCACCCGCACCCGCACCGGCACCGGCACCGGCACCGGCACCGGCACCAACCGACGCAACATGGAGCCACTAAGGCGTGTATCGAAAGTGCCTGGTGAGGATGACGGAGAGCCCATTTGTGATCCAGAATGATCGGATGGTCACGCTTGAGACTCCCCGTTTGATCCTGCGTCGCTGGCGCGAGGAAGACGTTGCGCCCATGGCTGCCGTCAATGCCGACCCCGAGGTCATGCGGTGGATCCGTGACGGCAGCGTCCGTGGCGAACAGCAGACTCGCGGTGGGATCCAGGCATGGGAGAGCGAGTGGGAGTCACAGGGCTTCGGCCTGTTCGCCGTAGAGATCCGGTCCACTGGCGAACTGGCCGGGTTCACCGGCCTTTCGGTGCCCGACTTCTTGCCGGAGGTACTGCCGGCGGTTGAGGTCGGCTGGCGGCTGGGACGTTCCCACTGGGGGCAGGGCTTGGCCACCGAGGCAGCTGCGGCCGCTGTACGGTTCGGGTTCGAAGAGCGAGGGCTGGAGCGGATCGTCAGCATCGCCCAAGTGGGCAACGACGCCTCCGAACGGATCATGACCAAACTGGGGATGCATCCGGTCCGTGAGACCGTCAATCCCACCTGCGGTCGGCGAGTACGGGTGTTCGAGTTGTCGTCGGACCAGTACGTCACAACCATTCGTTGATGGCGGCAACGAGGACGGCAGCCTCGTAGCAGAGCGCGAATTTGTCGTACCTGGTGGCCACGGCTCGATGTCACTGGAGGCGATTGATGCCGCACTCGACCGCGTGCCGGGCCTTGTAGTCCTGGGTCGAACTTCGGTGGCCGGCCACCGCTGGACCCGCGCTTCTTGCGGTTGCGGACCTGGTCGGCCTTGTCCGGAATGGTGCAGCGGTCACCGCGACGCCGCAGGTAGGCGCGGTTCTTGCGGGACGCGTACGCCTTGTCCGCCCGCACCCGTCGCGGGCGCACGCGGGGCCTGCCGCACCCCAGTCGGGGCACCTGGATGCGGCCCAGAAGCTGGTGCCCCTCCCAGCAAGCTCTGCCGGGAAGGGCACTGGTTGTCCGTTGATGGGCCGTGGGCACGCCTTGGGGGATCGTGCCGGACGAGCCGCGGGGGGCAAATCGAGCCGCCGCGCCCGAAGCGGGAGCACAGGTCTCGCCACCCGGGCCGGCCTGGGACATCGGAGCGCCGAGGCCGCGCCACCGCAGACGCCCGTGAGAAGATCCCTTCGCCGAGTGCGCTGATACCGACCGTGAATGGTGACGTTGTACGCGACACCCCTGGACAACGACGGTGCCGAGATGCGCCGGCTCGAGCCGTGGCGGGCCGAAGAGTTCCTGGCCCACATCGACCGAGGACGGGAGTTCATCGGGCAGCACAACGCGCTCCCCGACGTCGTCACTGACCTGGATCGAGCCGGGCGTTCCTCCAGGCGTACGCAGACAGGACCGCGCCCTATACCGGCCGACTCCACGGCATCCGGATGGACGGCGAGTTGGTCGGCGCGGTCCTCTTTCGGACTCTGGACGTCGAGCAGGGCACCGCAGAGGCGAGCTGCTGGGGCTGGAGCCGTCGGCGGTGGGCAAGGGCCTGGCGACCCGGGCCGCGCGTGATCACCGATTGAGCGATCGAGGAACAGGGCATCCACCGCGTGGAGTGGTGGGTCTCGGCAGCGAATGAGGTTGGCATCGCTGTGGCCAGGCGGCTCGGGATGACCAAAGACGGCGTGCTGCGGGAGAGCTGTCTTTATTGGGGGAAGCGGCCCGACGAGGAGGTCTGGTCGGTGCTCGCGCCGGAATGGACAGGCAGGCAAGCAGGCGTCTTGAGCTCGTCACGCAAGGGGGACGCAGGCGATGCCGGCAGCTGATCGCGCAGCCAGGGGCGAGGAAGGCTTGATTGGGCTCCCGGTTTGCTCGCGGCGGCAACGAACAAATCGGTGAACGCGACCACCCGGTCACCGACAGTGGAGCTCACGCCGCTGCGACAGCGGCTCGCCCGGCGCCACCGGCATCAACGTGCGAGACGGGCCGGACGAGAAGAATGGCTCCTTCCTGACCATCGCACAGACCGCCGCCTCCGCCATGACCAGCGCCTTCGCACCAGCCCGGCGGCCGACGGATCACCGCAGATCCAGCCGTTCCGGACGCCGCGCGGCCCCTAGGCTCAACTCCAGGCACGGAATGAGCTCGGACGGCTACTCCTCGCGTTCGTACTCAGCCTGCGCCCGCTCCTTGTCGAGTTCGTCCTGGGCGGCGCGGTAAATGTCGTTGACGACCTTGCGGACAGCCTTCACATCGGACCCGGACGAGGCGTCCCGGATGCGGTCGGCCCATTCATCCACGTCATGCAGATTTTCTGATTTCTCACTCATATGACATTTGTACTCTTTTGGGGCTTCGCTTGCCTCCCTTGCCCGTAGATGAAGCGGCAGCGGTGACCGCCATCGACAGACCACGGCGACGTAGACGGTGCCGTGGTTCGGGAAGTCGCGCGGGAGGCATATTCAGGGAACTCCGGTGCAGTTGACGTACAGGATCACATTGAATACGTCGCGTAGTTCGACCGAGCTGGCTGGCCGGTGGATCTGCGGTCGAGTCGGGCTTCCCTCCAGCCCGTCAACGTCGCTTCGATCAAGGCCCATCAGGCTTGTGCGTGGGTACGACCGTGCCGTTCCGGGTGTCTGCTGGGGATTGCCGCCGTATGCCGGAGACCCCGGCCCGATTCCGACGGGCCGGGGTCTCCTTGTGATGCATGCGGCTGTCTTACCACTCGCCCCCGTAGCCCTCATCGCCGCGGCCGCCCCGGTCGTCCCGGTCGCCCCAGTGGTCGCGGACCACGCGGAAGCTGCCCACGACACCATTGCGGACCTTCACGCCGCCGCGGATGTGGCGATGGGTGAAGACATTGTTGCTGGTGCTCCAGGGACCGACCGTCGCGACCGGGGAACCGTTGTCGCAGGTCGCGCCCTGGAAGAACTCAACGGTCCGGCGGCTGTCGTTACGGACGTTGAAGCTCTTGGAGCCCAGACCGCTCACCACCGTGATGCAGCCGTCCTCCCCACGGGCGGAGTACGACCGCTCGTTGATGAAGATCCGGCCCTCCCGGTGGAAGCGGAATTCCTTCTTGCCACCACGCTCGTTACCGCCGTAGCCGCCGTAGCCGCCTCCCTCGTTCCCCTTGCCGCCACCGCCGTTCCCGCCGCCCTCACCACCCAGCGGAGCCGCGTCAGGAGCGGCCTGCTGAACAGCAGGAGCAGCCTGCTGGTAGGACGGGGCAGCCTGGGTGGATCCGGCAGCCGAGGCATAGGTGATGCCAGTGGTGGCGATGACCGCGGCGCCCACTGCGGCAGCGGTCACGGCGACGGTACGCGTCTTCATGTCACTTCTCCCTTGTCTCTGAGGGGCAGCCGGGCAACCGGCCTGCAATGAACGTACTTATGGCGCCTTTAGCTGTCATATCGGACGTATCGCTAGGGGGCCGACCGGGTGTACGAACGACCCCCACCGCACGCCGATCGGCGCATGACACACCGTCAATCCGTATGAAAGTAAGCTTATTTGGTGCATGATTAGGCCTTCTGGGCGACTTGATGACGCCCGATCACCCTCTCGGCAGCATGAACGCCGGATCCCGCACACCCACGCCCCCCCACCACCCTGAACAACCGTCCTCGCCGTCCACCCGCCGCCCCGGCCGCCACACCGACCCACCACACCGTTTCTCGCGGACCAAGAAGGCATCGGCATGTCACGCAGGCCTGCGGTCGCCCCCACGACCCGGGCCGTCGAGCGAAACAGTCACTGGCCCGATCTGGCGGCACAGCTCGGCCAGGCCATCGGCCAGGCGCCTGGCGGATCCATCGCCCGCAAGAGGTCACGTCGCTTCGAACGCGCGTGTCTCTTACATCCCCTCTGCGGCAATGTGCTAGACAACTGCAGTAATCCGGTGCCCCACGCCGGACCCGCGGGACGGCCCTGATACCACGCCGATGGTGTCAGGGCCGTCGACGTTCAGGAGATCGCGGTCACGAAGACCGTGACCTGCCGGGCTGGTGTGATCGAGTCGCTGCAGACAGCACTCGAACGTGGCAACGCTACAGGCGGGGTGCAGTGGGCAGCTGACGAGGCAGTCAGAAGTGGGCGGAGAACGGCGGAGCTGCTGGCTGAGGACGATGTCCATAGGGCGAGGGTGGCGGCTCAGGAGCTGTTGGCGGCGGTGCACCATCGTCGCTGCGGCTGCTGCACCCCTTACTGATACTTGTCGGCTGTTCCCTCGCGGTCCGCCGACACCCCCGGAAACACCCTGGACGGGAAACGGCCCGGAATCCGGGCTCGGATCTGCCGCTGTCGGCCGGTGGGGGGACGATGGACACACTGGAAGGTATACAGGGAAGCCACGGCGGCGAGGCGGTTCGCGCGGGCGGTGTGGGCCTCTGAGGGGAAGGAGGGTCCGGCCGTGACTGAGGCCGACGGCCTGCTCGGCCACACTGACCTGGGGGCGGCTGATCCTTCGGCCACGCCGGGCGGGCTGCTCGATGTGCTGGGTGTGGCTGCGGTCGTCCTGAACGCCGAGGGCCGGATCGCTCTGTGGAGCCCGCAGGCCGAGGAACTGTTCGGCTACACCGCCAGGGAGGCACTGGGCCGCAGCGCGATGTACCTGCTCGTCGAGGAACGGCATCGGGAGCGGGTGAAGTCCCTGTTCGCGCAGGTCATGGCGGGCTGCGGGGCTTGGGCCGGCGTATTTCCGGTGCGCCACAAGGACGGAAGCACCCGGCTGGCCGAATTCCGCAACATGCGTCTTGAGGACGAGCACGGCCGTCTCTACGCGCTGGGCATCGCGTCCGACCACGCCACGCTGCAACGCGTGGAGCGGGATCTGGCCTTGTCTGTGCGATTGGTGTCGCAATCCCCGATGGGTCTTGCGGTCATGGACTCCGACCTGCGGTACGTGCTGGTCAACCCGGCGCTGGAGCGCATCAACGGCCTGCCCGCCAAGCAACACCTGGGCCGGCACGTCGGCGAGGTGCTGTCGTTCCTGGACGCCGACGCCACCAAATCGGCGATGCGGCGCGTACTTGCGGACGGCGTCCCTCGGCTGAACCAGTTCACTACCGGCCGCACCGCGGCCGACCCTGACACGGAGCACGCCTGGCGTGTGTCGTTCTACCGGCTGGAGGACGCTTCCGGGCAGGTGATCGGCCTGGCCACCTCGGTCGTGGACGTCACCGAGCAGCTGCAGGCGGCTGCCGCCGCCGTCCGGACTCGGCGGCGCCTGGCCCTGATCGCCGACGCGTCTGCGCGGATCGGCACCTCCTTCGACCTTGAGGTCACCGCCCGGGAGCTGGCGGACATAGTCGTGCCGGAGTTCGCCGACATTGTCGCCGTCGACGTCCTCGACTCCGTGCTGGGGGGCACGCAACCCTACGTCGCCGGCGACACTGCGTCGTTTCGTGCGCTCGCGGTGAAGACCGCCTACCCCACGTCGGCAGTCCGGGCCGCCGACCCGGTCGGCGAGCTGGCGAGTTACGACGCCACCCGGCTGGTCACCCAGTGCGCGAGATCCGCCCGACCCGTCCTGGTGTCCCGGGTGAGGGAGAGCGACTTTGCCCGTATCGCCCGCGACGCACACGCCGCCACCCTCCTGAATGAGGCGGGCCTGCACTCCTACCTGGCGGTGCCGCTGATCGCCCGCGGTGAGGTCCTCGGCGTCCTGGACCTCAAACGCACTCGCAACCTGCAGCCCTTCGACCACGACGACCAAGTGCTCGCTGTCGAACTCGCCGCCCGTGCGGCGGTATCCATCGACAACGCCCGCTGGTACCAGCGTCAACGCCGCGCCGTGCTCACCCTGCAACGCCACCTGCTGCCCTCCCAGCCCGCCCCCAGGCCCGGGCTGGAGATCGCCTACCGATACCAGCCCGCTGCGGCGGCCGACGAGGCCGGCGGGGACTGGTTCGACGTCATCCCGCTGCACGGTGAGCAGACCGCGCTGGTGGTCGGCGATGTGATGGGCAGCGGCATCAACGCGGCCGCGACCATGGGCCAGCTGCGCATCGCCGCCCGCACCCTGGCCGCACTCGGGCTGGAACCCGATGCTGTCCTCGCTCAGCTCGACGACATCGCCGTGGGTCTGGACAGCGCCATGGCCACCTGCGTCTTCGCCGTCTACGACCCGCACCTCCTGCGCTGCCGCATGGCAACCGCAGGCCATCTGCCTCCTGTGCTGACCCGGCCGGGTCACATGCCGCAATTGCTGGAACTGCCCACCGGAGCCCCTCTGGGTGTCGGCGGCGTCCCCTTCGAGACGGTCGAGTTCCATCTGGGTATCAGCGACGAACTGGTCCTCTACACCGACGGGCTGGTCGAGACCCGCGACGAGGACATCGACGTCCGCCTCCAGGCGCTCACCGACCTGCTCAGCAACCCCCGCCGCCCCCTGGAAGAGACCTGCGACTTCCTGCTGGGCGCACTGCGCCACCGGGACGACCACGACGACGTAGCCCTGCTCATCGCCCGGACCCGGCATCTGCAGTCCGGGCACAAGCCGTGAAGCCGCGGCGCGGCGTCCTGACGATCTCGTCCGGCTGCGAGGCGGCGCAAGCCGAGTCTTGCGCGTCCGGCCTGGTCAGTCCGCCGGCTTTGTGCCGCCGTTCGTCAAGGGCGACCGGGTAGTACTCACGCAGCAGTGAACGGACTTGATTGGCGATCTGCTACCGGTTCCAGGCGGATTCCTGGTGGGCGCGAGCGAGGACAGCGATGGCCTGGGTCAGATCGGTGTCGGCAGGCAGCGGCCGGAGCACCGGCATGTCGGTACGGATGACGTTCGCCAGGACCAGGGCGTCGCCGGGGTCGGACTTCTTGCCGGAACACCGGGTCACTGTAGCGGTAGGCCGCCATCGGGTTGATCGCGAAGACCTGCCGTGCCCCGGTCCTCAGGGTGGCGACGAGCAGGCCGCGGCTGATCTCGATGGCCACCCGGATCGGAGTCGCCGCGCCGTCGCCGTGGTCAGCCGTCTCATACCCACCCTTGGAAGGGAGGACAGGCTCAGGATGAACCGTAGGCCTGAACGGGCCGGATCTTGCTGCCAGCCCACCCACACCACCATGCACCAGCCTGGGACCGCCTCGAGGGTGACGCAGACCGCCGCAAGCGTGTCGTCGCGTGCGGCAGACCGGGGCCGGGAAAAACTGTCTGTCGAGGGAACCCCGCTCTCTGGAAGGGACCGCAAGATGACCACGGACGTTGGCCCGGCTCCCGTTCGGGTTCTTGTATTCGGTGCGGCCCGGCGCGCCGGGTCCACCAACGCGCAGTTGGCCTCGCTGGCGTCGGGCCTGGTCGCCGAGGCCGGTGCCGAGGTCGACATGGCCAGCATGCGGGATTTCGACATGCCGCTGTACGACGGGGATGTGGAGGCCTCCGAGGGGCTGCCCGCGGGTGCCCTGGCCCTGTGTGAGCGGATCAAGCGCTGCGATGCGTTCGTGATCTCGTCTCCCGAGTACAACGGCTCCGTCCCGGGGCTGCTGAAGAACGCCATCGACTGGGTGTCGCGGGTACGGCCGCAGCCGTTCAAGACCAGGCACGCGCTGCTGCTGTCGGCCTCCCCGTCACTGATCGGTGGCAACCGCGGCCTGTGGGCCCTACGGATCCCGCTGGAGCACCTGGGGACGCGGGTCTACCCCGACATGTTCAGCCTGCCCCGCGCGCACGAGGGCTTCACCGAGGACGGCCGGCTCGCCCACCCGGAAGCGCAGGAGCGGCTCACCGAGATCATCTCCGGGTTCATGCAGCTGGTACAGGCCGACGTGCAGTTCGTCTGCCTGCAGCGCCGCTGGTACGAGTTCCCTGGCGACCGCACCGACGCACCAGTCACCCAGCGGGCCGAGGACTGACTTCGGGACTGGCAGCGCCACGCCTCGACGGGGCAAAGGTGCCTGTTCCTCAAGGCGCCGGCCCGCTCGGTGGGCGGGAAGGGCGAGGGTAGGTGTGCTCGGGGTCACTATCTGGCTACGTATCCAGGTTGAAGGCCGTCACGTCGTACTGGTGTGTACAGCCAGTCCACGTGCAAGGAGTCACGAAGAGATGCCTCAGCCCGATCCGTCGTCCCCAGCCGGCGTCCTGCCGCAGCCCATGCTGGAGACCGCCCAAGCCGCGCGCCGTGAGTTTCTGGGCGCTCTGGAACCGCTGCGGGGCGAGTTGTTCCGGTACTGCCGTCGCCTGACCGGCAACGTGTGGGACGCCGAGGACCTGGCCCAGGAGACGCTCGCCCGGGCGTTCACCCGGGCTGCGCAGACCCACCAGCCGGTCGAGCGCCCCATGGCGTGGCTGGTGCGGATCGCGACGAACGCCTATCTCGACCAGGTCCGCCGTCCGGCCCTGCTTCTCGTGGAGCCGTCCGAACGTGCGGCCCCTCCTGTCACCGACCCCGTCGAGGTTCGGGACGCGCTCGCCGAAGTGACCACCCTGCTGGCGCCCCAGGAGCGTGCCGCTGTCGTTCTCAAGGACGTCTTCGACCTGCCGTTGAAGGAGATCGCCGCCATGCTGAGCACCACCGAGGGGGCGGTCAAGGCCGCATTGCACCGTGGCCGTGGACGACTGGCCGACCCTGAGCGGGCCACCGCGCTCGCCCGTCGTGCTGCTCCCGACCGTGACACTCTCGATGCCGTCGCGAAGGCGTTCACCGCGTACGACCTGAATGGACTGACCAGGCTCTTCGTCGAGGACGCCGTCAGCGACGTCATCGGGATGGCCCACGAAGTCGGGCGAGCCCAGATCGCGGCCGGCTCGCTGCACCACACACTGCACCTGGAGGCCTCCGTCCGGTGGCGCGCCGAAGTCCGGGAGCTGGACGGCGACCCACTGATCCTGATGTGGGCCACCCTGACCGACGGCGACGGGACCGAGGCGGTCGAGGACATCCTCCGAGCGGAGACAGCCGGCGGCGGGATCACGCGCCTGCTCTGGTACTACTTCTGCCCGGACGTCCTCGCCGAGGTCGGCGACCGGCTGGGCGTTCCCTACCGAACGCACGGACACGTCCTGTAAGAGCGTCCGCCGGTAGGTGACGGCAGAGCAGGCGCGGCCCCCGATCATGGAGCTCTCAACGCTTCGTGATCACCGAGGGATCCGTGCCTGCTGTCCCATCACGCATTCTCGACCCGATTCAAGCCCAGTTCCTCGCCCTGCTGCCCACCCGTGAAGACCGGCACCCGCTGGGCTGCCACAACCCGCGGATCGACGACGCTGTGGTGTTCGACCGGCTGGCCTGGCATCTGAAGCGCTGGGCCGAGCCCGCCCGAGGGCGAGCAGGGCCGCAGGCGGCAGGCCGTCGCAGGAAGCCGTGCATGTGTGCGGCGGGCGCGTTGCGCGGCTCGTGGGCGTCGATCGCCACCACGTTGCGGCGGGCGCGGCCAAGGAGCAGGGCGGCGTTGAGGCCAGCCGCTCCGGCGCCGACCACCACTATGTCGTGGACCTCGTCGACGTCGCCGTCCTGTCCCCTGCTGTTCCTGTCGTTCGTCGTTTTGATCAAGGGAACAACCTCCTGCCGCGACAGTGCGCGCCTGACACTGGAGCGACAACCCTGGTTGCCATTTCTGGGACGCGAGAGGTGGAATGGGGGTATGGACGAACAATCACCGATCGCCGCCACTCTGGCCCAGGTCGGCTCCCGCCTCAGGCGCATCCGCGCCCAGCGCGGCGTGTCCCTGTCGGCGCTGGCCGAGGTCACTGGCATCTCCAAGAGCACACTGTCGAGACTGGAGTCGGGGCAGCGCCGCCCGAGCCTGGAGCTGTTGCTGCCCATCGCGCAGGCCCACCAGGTACCCCTGGACGAACTCGTCGGGGCGCCGGAGGTCGGCGACCCGCGGATCCGCTCCAAGCCCCGCGTCCACCACGGTCGTACGGTGATTCCGCTGTCGACGCAGCCGGGGCGTTTGCAGGCCTGGAAGTCGGTCATCCCTGCGGAACACAACCAGCCTGATCCGGTCACTCACGAGGGGCACGAGTGGCTGTACGTCCTGTCCGGACGGATGCGGCTCATCCTGGCCGACCACGACCTGGTCATGGGGCCAGGTGAGGCGGCCGAGTTCGACACCCGCCTGCCGCACTGGTTCGGCTCCACGGGCGAATCCCCCGTGGAGGTGCTCAACCTGTTCGGCCCCCAGGGGGAACGCGTGCACGTCCGGGCCAAGCCCCGGTCCCGCGCGGAGCCTTCGGCCTGACCGGGAAGGCCTGCTTCCGGGACCGCCCTTCGGAGGACACGGCGAGCGGCCGGGCGGGCACTGGATCAAGGGTGCGGGACGACGAGGATCAACTCCCGGCTGGTCTCCCAGACACCGACCCCCAACCAGCTCCTCGTCCCATTCCCTCTGGTCACACAACGGTCTGGCCTCGCGCCGGACCGGGCGAGGCCAGACCCTGAAACGTTCTCAGTGACCTTCTAGGCGGTACAGAAGCGGGCGGTGTGGACAGTGGTGGCGGTGAGGTAGAAGGCGTCTGGGCGCCAGAGGATGCCGGTGGGGGCGTCAGCATGCAGGAGGGCATCCAGGGCCGCGCGGTCCTCGTCGTTCAAGTGCTCGCCGAACTGGTCGCGTTGCCGGGCGAGACGGGTGCGCAGGTACTCGCGAGCCGGGAGTGCGAGTGGGGCCGGCAGGTCGGTGAGAAAGGTGCGCGTGCCGGTGGGGACGAGACCGGCCCGGGCCAGCATGGCGGGCCAGTCCTCGACCTCGTCGACGAAGCCCGGGAGTTCGGCGCGCATGGTGGTGAAGCCGTCCTCACTGCCGGCGTCCAGGCGGGCCTGGAGTCCGGGGCGGCCCACGCCGATGTCACGGGGGAGGAAGCGTACGGGCAGGCCGCGTCCGGCCACGGCGAGCAGCCCGCCGGGGCGCAGGGGGGCGGCGAGGGCTGTCAATGCCGCCTGCTGGTCGCCGAGATGATGGACGGTGTTGGCGGACCAGATCAGATCGGCCGTGCCGATCCTGCCGAACTCGCCGGGGAGGTCGGCCTGTTGGGTGGTGATACGACCGGACGAACGCGTGCGGGCCCGCTCCAGCAGGGCAGGAGACTGATCGACGGCGACCACCTCGGCGTCCGGGAAGGCGTCGGCAAGCAGGCTGGCGACTACGCCCGGCCCACTGCCGACGTCGAGTACACGCCTCACGTCGGCGCCGCCCAGCAGATCGCGCAGCCAGTTCGCGGCCCGGGTGAGCGCGGGAGTGTGCAGTTCGGCCTCGCGTTCCAGATGGGAGCAGAGAGCGTCCCAGTCGATGTCGTGGGCGTGCTCATGGGTATGGCGGCGAACGTGGTGGTGCATGAGGTACTCCGATCCGGAGGAGGTGGCTGAGGTCTGTCCGGCAGATCGAGGCGCACGAAACCGGAGGTCGGCTGTCGGCGCAGGTGAGCGAGGTCTGGTACGCCCATCTGGGCGCCACACACGATGTCCTGATCCTGATGCGAGTCCGTGGTTCCTCCAGTCCCAGAAGTGCGGACGGCGGGCATCACGCACTCAACCCGCGACCTCCGTCGCGCCGGAATGCGTGACGCCCGCCGGGGCTCAGCGAAGGAAGGGGCCGAGATTTCTTTCCAGGAGAGGTTGGGGTACGGCACCCGTCCACGCCTTCACAGGGGCGCCGTCGGCGTAGACCACGAAAGCGGGGATCGAGGAGACTCCGTGCCGGTCCGCCAGTCCGGGCTCCTCATCGACGTTGATCTTGACGACGTCCAGAACGCCCGCACGCTCGGCAGCCACCTCTTCGACGATGGGAGTGACCCTGATACACGGCCCGCACCAAGGTGCCCAGAACTGGATCAGGACGGGCCGTTTCGCTTGCAGTACGCGGACGGGAAACGTCTGCTCGGTGACACTGTCCACGGGACCCCTGCGCTTTGCTGCCATGGTGAAACTCTCCTTGTCGATGTGTTCGTCAACGAGTACCCCGACGCCAGGGACGATCTGACTGCGGAGATCGACGCACGGCCCCTGGAACAGGCTCGTTCGACCAGCTGGACGGCCGGGCTCCTCGTGGGGGCAGTACGGGCTGCCACGACGGCATCGCCCATGGCCTGCCGGGCCGTCATGTCAGGGCAGCCGTGGCGCGGTGCCGTGCGGCGGCGTGCTCCACGTCCTCGTGGAGCAGGTCGGTGTTGATGGCGAACGCGGCGGTGGAGCCCATGCCGGCGGCGGCGATGACCTGGGCGCGTGGGTCGACGACATTTCCGACAGCCCATACCCCGGGCACGCTGGTGCGGCCGGTCCGGTCCGTCACCACCCAGCCCTGGTCGTCCTTGGCGCAGCCGAGCAGAGCCAGGAGGTCGTCGCGCGGTGCGGGCCGGGGAAACAGGAAAACTGCGGTCCGGGGAATCACCCTGCCGTCGGTGAGCTCGATGCCGCGCAGGCGGTCGTCGTCGACGACGAGCCGCACGGCCCTGCCCTCCACGATCCTCACGCCGAACGCCTCCAGTTGTTCCCGCTCCTGCGGGGAGAGTTCGATGGCGTGCGTGAGGAGGATGATGTCCTCGCTCCACTGACGGAGCAGCAGAGCTTGGTGCACAGCCCCCGGGTGTGTGCCGAGGACGGCAAGGGGCTGGTCACGGACCTCGTAGGCATGGCAGTACGGGCAGTGCAGAAGGTCCTTGCCCCAACGCTCCCGGACGCCGGGGAGGTCGGGCAGTTCGTCGCGCAGCCCGGTGGCGACCAGAAGACGGCGGGCCCCGATCACGGGGCCGCCCTCCAGGCGCACGTCGTAGCCGGGCTCGATATGTTCCACCCGGCCTCGGACGATATCGACTCCGTAGCGGTCGATCTCGGCCCGCCCCAGGTCGAGCAGGGTCGCCGGGGGCAGGCCATCACGGGACAGGAAACCGTGCATGTGCGCGGCAGGTGCGTTACGCGGCTCGCCGGCATCGATCACCACCACCCTGCGGCGGGCCCGCCCCAGCAGGAGCGCGGCACTCAGGCCGGATGCTCCGGCACCGATCACCACCACGTCATGGACCTCGTCACCAGTCGGCGCCGCGCCGTCGTGCGTATTCACCGTCGTCTTGATCACTACGATCACCTCCGGCCCCCAAAGTGCTCCACCGCCGCATCACGAGCAACTTCTGTTGCCATTTCCGGGACGGTCGGATCGAAAGGGGCTCAGGGGCGAGCAATATCCCGTCGCCGCCACACTCGCCCAGGCCGGCGCGCGGCGCCGCCGGATCCGCACGCAGCGTTGGCGTCCGGCTACTTCCCGGCCCCGAGCCGGGAGCGGCCCTCCCGGCCGTGCTCCTGGTCGGCCTGGCCCGGCCGGGAACGGTGCAGCATCCCGGCCGATTCACCGCGCGTCAGCGGCATCGACCGCATGCCGCCCGCCTCCGGGGGCACTTCAGCCGGCCGATGGCAGTCGGGCCGTCAGACGCCGGTACCGCCCCGCTCTTCCGAGAACTCTGTCAGTCGAGCAGAGCGGTGGCCGTATTGATGAGTTCCGCGTCGGCTTCATCGGTGCGGTGGGCGGCGATGCCGGACCGGAAGAGGGATGCCCCTTCGATCAGCACGGTGAAAACCCTTGCCCGCGCCCGGCAGACAGCGTCGGAGAGGGTTGGGTTGCAGGCGCGGATAAGCCCGGCCACGTGCTCCTGGTAATCGCTGTAAAAGGTGCGCATGACCGCCGCGACGGCTTCGTCACGGCCCGCCAGAGCCCACAACTCGGCGTAGACCCGAACGAGTCGCGGATCATCGTGCTCGGCCAGAAGCTGACGAATCAGCCCCTCCGTGTCCGGCGGGGTGTGCGCGGCCGCGTCGGTGAACAATGGGGCCAGTCTGTCGAGGGAACGGTCCAGGGTGCGGCGCAGGACGGCGGCGATCAACTCCGTGCGGGAGGGGAAGTAATACTGCACGTGCCCCAGACGGGTCTGTGCCGTGGCCGCCACTGCCCGCATGGTCAGGTCACCGTGCCCGGACTCGAAGAGGATCTTCTCGGCGGCGTCCAGAAGCGCGGCACGCCGCTGGGCGCCCTTGGCCGTGGCGGGCGTGCGCCTGTCCTGTTCCGAGGATCGATCGCTCATGCCGCTCTGCCCTCCGCCTGTTCGTCGCGCACGGCCCTGCGCACAACCAGGTCGACGCCCTGCGCTGCGAGGTCCGACGGCACGCTCTGCGGACTCGGGAACTGTTCGGGGAAGACCACGCCGCTCGGTGCGGGGGCACCGTCTTCGCCGCGTACCCTACGCAGCCCCATCAGGGCGCCCAGTGCGGTCAGATGCGCCTGCCCGGCCTGATCGGTCACAGTCGCGGAGAGGGTGTCTCCCTCGTGAGTGACGTCGATGCGGAGTTGGGCCGTGCCGCCCTCGCCCGGTGCGTACAGCAGTCCGCGGCGCGCGCCGGTGAAGCGCTCGCCGCGGCCCCAGCGGAAGAACCCGAGCCGCTTGGCGGCCAGCAGAGCTGCCGTGGATGCGGGCGAACTGAATCCGATCCGGGTTGTCGCGGTCCGGGCGGCGAGGGTGAGAGGAAGGGTGAACTGCTCGGGGGTGTCGATCCTGGCGACTCGGGTGAGCGACTCCCCGATACGGACGCGGCGGACGTCGCTCAGCGGCATGACCGTGCGCCGCTGCCCGTCCCGCACCACCTCGTAGTCCAGTCCGAGGCGGTCCATGAATTCCACCGAGTCCGCGCCCGCCCGGTCGGCGAGGTCCCAGCGAATGGCCACGTCGACCGTGTCCGCACCGCCGAGCCGGTCGCCGAGGAAGGCGGCGACGAGGCTGGTCACACCGCCCATCCACGCGGAGGACAGCAGTACCGGCGCGGTCGGGCCTGCCAGTGCCGCGATGGTGGCCGCGCGCTGCAACCGCGTGGTCCAGCGCGTGACGTCCACGAACGGAACCCCGCCGCCGATCGCGGCGCACAGGACCCGGTCGTCCGGATCGTTCACGACGCTGACAACCGCACTGACCCGCGCCCGGAAAGGTGCCGGGTCCGCCAGGTCCCAGGTGCGCAGTTCCGCGCCCGTCTCATCCGCCAGTCGCTGTCCGCGCCGCACGGTCCGCCCCGTGAGCACCAGCGGCCATGACGGGGCCGCCATCCGTGCCAGCTCCGCGCCGACCGTGCCGTATCCGCCGACCAGGAGCACAGGTCCGTCGGCGTCAAAGGAGAGTTCGTCGTTCATGGAATCGAATATAGGTCAGGTGACCAAAAAATGCTGCGCGAGGGTGCGCCCAGGCGTCAGGGCGGCCGAGGATCCCCGTGCAACTACCGCAGTCCCGCGAGACGCTTCAGGGGTTGTGCAGCCCTCCGGATCCAGCCGGTCACCCGTCTCGTCGCGCAGCCGGGTCAGATGCCCGACGCGCGCCGCGCTCTCCGCGCGGCACCTCCATCGGCATCGCCACACTGCTTCTGGCGACCGGCGTCCCGGTCTCCGGGCAGCACGAAGCTCAGGCGTCGATGCCCCGTCGCGTGAGATCGGCTGCGATGCCGTCCAGGACACCGGCAAGACCTGAGGCGAACAAGGCATCGAGGTCCCAGGGTTCGGCGCCCGCGCGCATCGCACGGGCGAGCCGGGGATACGCCCCGGGTTCGTACAGCGGGTCCTGTACCTGGCCTGAGGCTTTCGTCCCCTGCTTCGCCGCGCTCTTCGACTGCCGCTCCGCCTCCGCATCGCTGACGAGGATCAGCGCCACGCCTTGCACGTAGGAGGCGAACATGAACATGTACCGGAAGGCGTCGGCGGGTTCAAGGTCGAGCCCGTCGAACGAGGAGAAGGCGCTTTCGCTGTCCGCCGCGAGAGCCGGGCTGAAATACGCGCGGGTCGTCACCATGACCCTCGGCAGGATCCACGGGTGGCGGTGGTAAAGCTCCCAGTCGCGGTACGCGGCGCGTTCGAGGCCGTGACGCCAGTTCCGCGGCGGTGAGTCGGGCAGCGGCACGTCGGTCATCGCGGCTTCCACCATCAGGGTCACCAGATCGTCCTTGGACGCCACATGCCGGTACAGGGACATCGTGCCGGTGCCCAGCTCCATGGCGACCCGGCGCATCGACAGCGCGTCGAGCCCCTCCGCGTCCGCGACGACGATCCCGGCCCGCACGATGCGCTCGACGGTGAGATGTCGCGCGCCGTCGTCGCTCTCCGGGGCGCCGGCCGGCGTTTCCGCCCTGCGCGCCCGATAGGCCCTCGCCTGGCACGCACGGGAACAGTAGAGCCTCGGCCGCCCCCGGTCTGCGGGCTCCAGCACCCTTCCGCACGACGCACATGCCAGCTGCACAGACATCAACGAACTCCTTTTCGTCACACCTCAGTGGTGTGTCGAAATTCTAGCCCGCCGACACGAGCGCATGCACAGCCCAAGATAAATAGGCACGTCAAAAAGCCATTGTTTCGCTTCGGCGTGCGTGCGTACTCTGCACGCGTCGTTGCGTACAAAGTACGCATCCGGGTGGCTGAGTCCATCCGGACCTGCACAGCCCAGGAGAGGGCATGACTGAAGAAAAGAAAAAAGCCGGAGCCGGGGAGTGGGTCGGTCTCGCCGTCCTGGTGCTGCCCTGCCTACTGGCGTCCATGGACATGTCCGTCATGTTCATCACGCTCCCGTCCCTGTCGGCCGACCTGGGTCCGAGCAGTTCCGAGCAACTATGGATCATGGACGCCTACGGCTTCCTCCTCGCCGGCCTGCTCATCACGATGGGGACACTCGGTGACCGCTTCGGGCGGCGGAGGGTGCTGCTCACGGGCGCCGCGGCCTTCGGCGCCGCCTCGGTCCTGGCGGCCTGCTCGACCAGCCCCGAGACACTCATCGCGGCCCGCGTGCTCCTGGGCATTGCCGGAGCCACGCTGGCCCCCTCCACCCTTTCCCTGATCCGGAGCATGTTCCACGACACCGCACAGCGGGCCACCGCAGTCGGCATCTGGACAGCGGGCTTCGCGGGCGGCGCCGTGCTCGGCCCGATCATCGGCGGGCTGCTCCTGGAGCACTTCTGGTGGGGATCGGTCTTCCTGGTCAACGTGCCGGTGATGGTCCTGCTGCTGATCCTCGGCCCGCTCCTGCTCACCGAACACCGCGACCCCGAGCCGGGCCGGTTCGACCTGCTCGGCGCGGCCATGTCCCTCGTGGCCGTGCTCGGCGTCATCTACGGCATCAAGGCACTGGCGGAACACGGCTTCGGGTGGATCCCCCTGACGTGCTGTGCCGCCGGACTCGCTGTGGGAGCGGCATTCCTCCGCCGCCAGCACGGGGCCGCGAACCCGGTGATCGACATGATGCTGTTCCGCACGCGCCGGTTCAACGTGCCCCTGCTCATCGACGCGCTGGCGACGTTCGGACTGGTCGGCTTCAGCCTGTTCAACTGGCAGTTCATGCAACTCGTCCTGGGCATGGGCCCGTTGGAGTCGGCCCTATGGTCCTTGCCCACCTTCCTCGTGATGCCGCTGGGTATCGCGCTGGCCACCGCGCTCGCCCCCCGCATCGGTAAACACAATGTGATCGCCGCCGGGCTGCTCGTGGCGACTGCCGGCTACGTCATGCTCGCCCTGCTCCAGGCCGATTCGGGAATCGTCCACCTCGTCAGCGGCATGACCGTCGTCTCGATCGGCATCGGCGCCGCCTCCGCAGTCGTCACCGAGGTGATCCTGTCCGCCGCACCACCGGAGCGGGCCGGGGCGGCCTCAGCCCTGGCCGAGACCTCTGCCGAGTTCGGCGGGGCGCTGGGCATCGCGCTCCTGGGCAGCATCGGCACCGCTGTCTACCGTTCGGAACTGGCGGTCAGCGCTCCTGACGGCCTGACGTCCAAGGAGCTGGAGGCGGCCAGGAGCACACTCGGCGGCGCCGTCGAGACCGCCGCTGCCCTCCCGAGGGGCACCGCCGAATCCCTGCGGAACGCGGCCTTCGACGCCTTCGCCCGAGAGGCCAGGATCGCCTCGGTGGTCAGTGCCGTCCTGATGACGGGCGCGGCAGTCCTCATCGCGACCCTGCTCCGCACCGCACGCAAACGACCCGGGCCCAAGGCTCCCCAATCCGCAGCGGAGCACCATGACGGGGACCGGGCGGGGGACCTGCACTCCCGGGCAACTTCGTCCTGAGCCCGGAGGGTGAGCCGTACGCCGGTGGAGACAGGGCTGGTGGTGGAGGTGCCGGCCAGGACGGGCCACTCAGCCCGTTCCGGCCATACGTACAGCACATAGAGGTTCACGCCCGTTGGCGCAGGTGGTCGATGTGGGCAAGCACGTCGTTCACGTGCGGTCGCACCTGCGCCTTCAATCCCTCGCTCCAGACTTCGTCCTGATAGTGGCAGGTGAGGTACAAGTGCCTGGCGTGCTCCAGGACGGGGCGGTGTTTCGGGGGTAGGTGGGCCATGGCCCAGTCGGCGGCAGCGTCCTTGGTTTTGATCTCGCCCGTGGCGAGGGTGGTCCAGATGCGGGCGAGGGTCAGCAGGACGTTGCGGGTGTCGTCGTCCAGGTCGGCGAGAAGTTCGGGGATTCCTTCAACGCTCGCCGGCACGAGATCGGTGTGCGGCACCGGGTCCAGGAGCTCGGCGGGAGGCGGCCCGGTCAGGGGGTGGTCGCCTGCCAGGACCACCGTGAGAACCAAGGCCAGATCCGGCATCGGGCCGGGCCGCGGAGGCCTGCCCGTCTCGAATTCGTCGCGCAGCCACTCTCCGTAGAGGAAGTCTCCGATCGGCGGGGTCCGCCAGGGGCGGACCTCGGACTGGACTACGACAGTGAGTTCAACCGGCCGGACGGTGTGCGTGAGGCCGGAGATCTCCAACAAGCCCTCGAGAAGCGCCCGCCGCTTCCGCTCGTCAAGACTCCGCCGCGTGACGGCCAGGATGTCCAGGTCGCTGGCCGGGGCAAGACCCCCGAGCACGGCGGAGCCGTGGAGATACGTCCCCAGGAGCTCCGGCCCCACGACGTCGCGGACGAGGCCGACGGTCTGTTCCAGCTGATCCATCACGTCAGTGTCGGACACGCCCGTCGGACCGACAACCGCCACCCCACCACAGTCGCCCGCCGGCACCGGCATGCAGCCGCCCCGTCAGGGCGGCCGCATGCGGGCCGGGCAGTGGGTGGCAAGGCGGTGTCAGCCCTGGTCAGCCCTGTTTCACACGGCCGAGGACCTCGACCTCGGCCATGTTGAGTTCCACAGGATTCTTACCGGCGAGCCACACCCGTACATAACGCCCCCGGGCGTTGGTGTCGATGGTGGTGGGGCTGCCGGCCTGGGCGGTCTCGTGCTGGCTCCAGACGTCCGGCTTGCCGAGCTGGTCCGCGAGCGTGCCGGAGAAGGGCTGGTCGGAGACCAGGACGTAGTAGTCCTTCGTCCTGTCGGCGCAGCAGTCCGTCCGGTTGTAGATCTTGATCTTCTCGAGGTCGGCGCTGGTGCCGAGGTCCACCTGCCACCACGGCTGTGCTTCCCGGCCACTGGTGGTGGAGAAGTTGAAGCGGTCGCCGTCGACGGCCTTGTCGGCACTGAACGGAAAGGCGCCGCCCCAGTCGTAGTCGGAGATCTGGGTCGCCTTCTTGCCCCTGGCGAGTTCACGCAGGGGCGGCAGGCCCATCGACTCGTCGTGGAGGATCTCCACGCGTGCGACGAAGTCCTCGACGAACGGATCGCCGATCTTCACCGGGCCGTGCTGGTGGTGCTCGGCCGGGTCGACCATGATCTGCGATGCCTCTGCGGCGAGGGAGTCCATGGCCTTGCGTTCACTGGCCGCCTCGGCCGTCTTGCCGGCGTCGATCGCGGCGAGCGCGTTCAGGCCGTGCTCCATTGCCCGGCCCCACAGTTCCGTGGCGTCCAGCCAGCGGGAGGCGTCGGAGAGGAACAGCTTGTCGGGGACGCCCTCGCGGATGACGGCCGGTGCCTGCGTCACCGCGCGGACGGAGGGGCGGAAACCGTTGATCGCGGATCGCTCATCGGTTCCGTACGCCTTCCAGAACCGCTCCAGCTCGGCACTGAACAGCGGGGCCTGGGGCTGCCAGAGTTCGGAGCCGAAGGTCGGGGCCGCGTGGTTGAGGTCGACGAACACCTGCACCGCGTCGGCCGTACGCGCGTCACCCGCGGCGAGGTGGAGGGCGGCCTGGCGCCCGGAGCGGTCGCGGTCGTAGCCCCGGTCGTTCCACGAGAAGTCCGACATCGTGAAGACCGCGAGCTTGCTGGCGGCCTCCTGGTTCATCGGATTGGAGACGATGCCGCTGAGGTGGTCGGACAGTCCCGACTCACGCTTGTCGTACGGCGCCAGCAGCAGTCGCCCGGCGGTCCGACCGAAGTCGTTGACCGGGTAGTTGTCCCACACGAAGACCTTGCGGCCGAAGAGTTCGGCGGCCTTGGACGCCTGGGCGTTGGTGATCTCCCGCGGCACCACGTCCGTCCCGGTCCACATCACCTGAACCTCGGGGGCGAGCGTGGCACGGAGTTCCTGCTTGTACGCGGTGTCGGTCAGGTCGCCGTACTCCGTGGGCACCATCTGCAGCGGGTTGGCCCCGGGCCGCTCGGCGATGAAGTCGTGCTGCACCGTGTTCAGCAGGCTCACCTGGGCGCGGGCCGCCGCGCCGCGGCCAGGCGCGCCGAACTTCCGCGCGTCCGCGTCGCAGTTCCAGCGGGTATAGCTGATGTCGTCCAGGGGGATGGAGAACGACCGTACGCCTGCGTCGTACATCGCCTGCATCTTGTCGGTCAGCGCCTTGGTGTCGGCGTCGTCGGAATAGCAGATGGATGCGCCGGGTGAGACGGCGAAGGTGAAGCGGACGTGGTCGGCCCGGGCGCGGTCGATCAGTTCGCTCAGTTCGGCGAGCTTGGCCTGCGGGTAGGGATCGCGCCACTTGTCCCGGTGGTAGGGGTCGTCCTTCGGTGCGTAGACGTAGGTGTTGGACTTCATCTCGCCGAGGAAGTCCATGTGGTCCAGGCGCTCTTGTGCGGTCCACGGCGGGCCGTAGAAGCCCTCGATGGTGCCGCGCAGCGGCATCGACGGGTAGTCGCTGACCTGAGTGCCCGCCACCTTCCAGTCGTCGCCCACGCGCTGGAAGAGCTGGCGCAGCGTCTGCACGGCGTAGAACTGGCCCGTGGTGTCCGTGCCCCCCAGGGCGATCTCGGGATGCGACTGCCGGCCCGTGACCCGCAGGGCGTAGCCCTCGGCGTGGCCGGGCACGGCGGTGTCACCGAGCGCCTTGGCAATGTCCGGGCGGTCGGCCGGCCCCAGCCTGACGGTGAGCAGTCCGTCGGACGCCGGCGGGACGCTGTCGGGGGAAACGTTGTCGACACGCGCGGCGCCATGCTTCCTCAGCTCGCGGACGAGGCGGTCGCGGGCGGCGGCGTCCGTCTGCGCGTCCGCGACGACGAGTACCCGGCCAGTGACGGCCGCGTCGTTGCCCGAGCGGGAGATGGACTGCGGTATCGGGGAGACGGTCGGCAGGGGGCGGGTGCCCGCCGGGGCCGCGCGCGCTCCCGTGGTTTCCGCTGCCTGTGCTCCAACTCCGGGGGTGAGCACCCCGAGCGTCATACAGCCGGCTATGGCTATCACGCCGAAGGCTGTTCTACGCCTTCTCATCAGACCCTCCATGTGGTCTAGACCACTTTTGACCTTAAGAGGCTACTGGTCCCACTCGGTTCACTGTCAAGACATTCGACCCGTCGACTGCTGCAGGGGCTCGCGCCGCACCTCGGGCAACAGGGGCCGACCGGGGAGAAACCGGGCGTCCCGGCTCAGCCACGCCCGCCGGTCGCGGGTGCTGTTCCCACCCGGGCCACGGCCTCGTCCCGGAACGCCTCCAGGGTGGCGAACGGACGGGGCGAGCCACACGTCTGCTTCCCGGTCACCTCGCGCGCGTACTTGCGGCCGACGTCGAGCAGTAACGAACGCTCGGTCAGGTACGACCAGTCGACGATCCGTCCGGCGGCTTCGCCTTCACCTACGTCCACATGCTCGACTTCAAACTGATGCCCAGGCCGAAGAACATCAGCTCAGCGAAGCGGTACCGGCTGGCCGCCGGGGAGGCCACTCGTGCAGATCCCAGCCACGTCGGCTACTGGCCCGAGGTGGTGAGGGAGCCAGGGGAAGACCTACCGCCTGCCCTCAGCGCTGCGACCGCGGACACGGGGTCGTCCGCGTAGAAGCGGAAGGCGCGGGCCTCGGCATGCTTGCCAAGGACGCGTAGGTACCGCACCGGCTCGGTGAGCTCGACGGTGACCGTCGTCATGCCGGCCACAGCCACGTCGGCCATGCCACTCTCATCCGGGGCGGCCAGTTTGCCATCCGGAAAATTCCGGTCCAGACGGACCGAGGCTATGCGGTCGACCGGGATGCGGATGTCCAGCAGAGCGCCATAGCGCAGGCGCAGCGAGCCATCGGCCCCGATCACATGCGGGCGTACCACGCAGGACGCATGCAGGGCGAGAAGGAAGTAGCAGCCCCAGATGTCGAGGACGAGCATGGCGCCGTGCACCACCGGCCAGGGGATCAGGTAAGCGAGGGCGACCGTCTCGACGATGCAGACGAAGAGCAAGCCGTACATGGTCGCCGCCTGGCCCGGCGCGTACGGAACGGGGTGGTCGCCACCGCGTACGCCGTGCGAGCCGCGGCGGGCTACCCAGCGCAAGAAGCTGGTCGCGAGGGTGATCTCGTGGCTGATCAGCTTGCGCACGGATGCCGGGACGCTGTCAGCGATCGCGGCCAGGAATGCGGAGTGACGGTGGACACCCTCGCGGCGGTGCCGCCGGTAGTCGAAGAGAAGCAGTGCGGTCACCCCGGCCAAGAACGCAAGCACCGCCAGTTCCACCGCCAGCCATGCGGCCGGGGCTACTCGCATCCCGCCAACCACACATATGAAGACCAGGAGTTCGCATGGTGCGAGCGCAGCGAAGCCCCAGCGCAGTGCCTTTCGCAGCGCCTTCACCCGGCACGCTCCCTGAGCAGCTCGATGGCGCGGCGCACGGCTGCCGCCTGGGCAGGAGTGAATTCCGCGAAGAGGGCGTCCGCGAAACCGCGCTCCTCGCCCGATCCACCCTTGCCGTCCGCAGGGATCATCGCCTGCGCCGCCTCGTCCGGGATGCTCTCGACGATGGCCCGGGCGGTCTCCTCCACACGTGGGTCGTCCTCGGCTGCCTCGGCCAGTGCGTCCATCTGGTCGTACACCGCGTAAGCACGCCGCATGGCCTCGGCGTCGGCACTCAGACTCTGCCCCATGGCGTAGAGCCAGCTGCGGTCGCCGCCCGGCGAACCGGTCTCCAGCAGTGCCAGCAGCTCCCGCTCCTTGGCCGCCATCGCAGGCTCCGGTCCTGGCAACCGCGCTGATGCGCGGGCCATGTCGTCGAAGAGGGCGGCGAGCTCGGGAGAGACCGGGGCCTCGACGGGCAACCGCCCGGTCTGCCCGGCCTGCTCGAGCAGTTGGGCCAGGCGGACGCGGCGCTGCCGGATGGACGCCTCCTGGCGGGCCAGGTCGGCGTCCAGCTCGGCAAGGATTTCGACAAGATCTTTGCCCTCGTCGTCCGCCAGAACGTCCTTCACTTCCTCCAGGCTCAGGCCGAGCTCGGTCAGACGGCGGATGCGGGCCAGTTCGACGGCGTCGCGCAGCGTGTACTCGCGGTATCCGTTGGGCTGACGCGGCGGCTCAGGCAGCAGCCCGATGCGGTGGTAGTGCCGTACGGCGCGGGTGGTGATGCCGACGACGCCGGCGAGCTCTCCGATTCGCATGACACCAGTAGAAACGTTGTCGCTGCGACAAGGTCAAGCGGTTCCATTCACGGCAGCAGACGACCTTGGCAGTACAAGGCAGGGTGATTGGAGCTCACTAGCCTAGGCTGCGGCGATGGAACGCGTAACCGACGTGCCCGAGAGCTTTGCCCAGTCTGCAGATCGGGACCAGGCGAACAATTACGACAGTTTCGCCGAGGCATACTCGGCGGAGAACGAGAACAACCTCGTGAATGCTTACTACGAGCGGCCCGCAATGTTGGCCCTCGCCGGATATGTAGTCGGTCGTCAGATCCTGGACGCGGGTTGCGGCTCGGGCCCCCTGACCGCTGCACTTCGCGACCGCGGTGCCGTCGTCACTGGCATCGATGCCAGCGCGGGGATGGTGGAGTTGGCCAGGCGGCGGCTCGGTGACAACGTGGCCCTGTGCGTGGCGGACCTGAGGTACCGCCTGCCGTTCGCCGACGGTGCGTTCGACGACGTGGTCGCATCGCTAGTGCTGCACTATCTGGAGGACTGGGGGCCGACGCTAGCCGAGTTGCGGCGAGTACTCAGGCCCGGCGGTCGGCTGATTGTGTCAGTGGACCACCCTTTCGTGGCCTACACGCATCAGGATCCTCGGCCCAACTACTTCGCGACCACCAGCTATGGCATCGACTGGACGTTCAACGGACAGTCCGTTCCAATGAGGCTCTGGCGCAAGCCAATGCACGCCATGGCCGAATCCTTCACCACCGCCGGATTCCGATTTTCCGCCATCAGTGAACCGCAGCCAGACCCGGCCGCGCGTGAGCTGTTCCCGGACGGCTTCCATGACCTTTCGAGCCAACCCTGTTTCCTCTTCTTCGTCCTTGAGGCACCGTCGTCGGCTATCGGCACGCCCTAGTGCCGCATTAGGCAACGTTCGCCCTGTTCACGACCTCGCGGAGGCGTTCGTCGGCGGCGTGCTTGTTCCGCCAGTTGATGTGACGGCGAATCATGCTGCCCTGCTCCTCGTGGCTGATGTGGTCGGTGCCGTCGAGCGCGAAGTAACGCAAGGCGGTGAACTGGGCCTCGATCCGGTTGAGCCAGGAACTGTTGGTCGGGGTGTAGGCGATCTCCACGTTGTTGGCCGCCACCCACGTCGCGACCCGCTGGCATCGCTTCGTCGTCAGGTGTGGTGAATCTGCGCTCCCTGCACCTGATGGACGGACCCGGTCCGGGCTGGTGACCGTCACCTCGGCGATCTTCCCTGCTGGCATGCCCTGTGCGGGTGACAGCAGCATCTGGGCCCGCCGTCAGGTCACCTTCGAGCCGGCACCTCTGCGGATGATCCGCAGCAACCGTCTGCCCTCATCGTCATCAATCTCCCCCACCCACACACGCTCAACCACGGACAAGCAGCCTGACCGATGCACCCGACCCGCGCCAGGCCCCCGGGCAAGTCAGACAGCAGCACGCTTCCGCAACCAGGCTGCCTCTGTGGTAGTGAGATTCGGGTCGGCCAGCTTGGCTTGGACCGCCTCTTGGACCCGCGGAGTGGGATCAGCTCCACAGCCGCCCTGGATGGCTCGCAAAAGCAGGCCCCGACCCAAACGAGCGGCGAGACCGGGGACATCGGCGCTGCCAACGGTCACAATGGTCATCGCCACATCGGCAGCGGGATCACCAGCGCCCGCATTGCTCCAGTCGATCACCACGGGGCCGCGCCCGGTCAAAATGACGTTACCCGGATGCAAGTCCAAGTGCAGCACACGGTCATCACCTGTAGTACCGAACCGCTGAGGCAGCCATGCTGGGGCCGACAGCCCATGGAGCCGATCTAGGAGGCCGCCCAACATCCGACCGAGGTCGCGCAACCGCCACGGGTGCTGCGCCAACGCCTCCAGCATCGTCGGTCCGGTCAGCCGCTCAAGAACCATGCCTGTATCGGTGACCTCGTACACCTTCGGCACCGGATACCCACACTCGGCCAGATGGGCCATCAAGCGCGGCTCCAGGTCGGTTTGCCGTCCATCGTGCCGATAGCGTCGCAGAACCCTGGACTCATCCAGGGCAAACACATCAGCGTCCCGCCCCTGTGCGATCAACTCCATGTCGAGCAGTCTGTCTTGGCGACTCATCACCTGCCAACAGGGCGAACGTTGACTGCTACGGCACTGGCCAGTCGCAAATCACGAGCGGAGCCAGAGTCGGATCAAGGCGACGATGACGGTGCCGTGAAAGATGTAGGCGCATTTGTCGAACCTCGTGGCCACGGCTCGGAAGTTCTTCAGGGCGTTGATTGTCCGCTCTACTTCGATCCTGCGCTTGTAGATCCGCTTGTTGAAGCCGACGGGTCGGCCGCCCTTGCTGCCACGGGTCGTCGGTTGGCCCGCTGGTTCTTCGGCTCGGGGATGGTGTGCTTGATCTGGCGTCGTCTCAAGTAGCGCCGGTCGCGGCGGGACGAGTACGCCTTCGGGAAGAAGCTCAAAGACCTGCACGAGCAACGACGTCGTGGCCGAAGGACGCGGCGAGCGCCCGCGCGATCAGGTCGGGCAGCTTCGACCGCCCGTCGTCATCGGCCCAGCGCGTCAGCGCTGTATGCATCGCGGCCAGGCAGGCGCCGGTCGCCGCCTGTGCGCGGAACGCGGCCTCGGGATCGGTCGCGTCGTCCCCGAGAGCATCGACAACAGCCTGTTGCAGCGCGTACTGACCGTCCAGGTGCCGGGCCCGCAGCGCGGGCGTCGAGACCATGAGCCGGAGGCAGTCCAGCAAGAACCGCTCGTTCGCCGCCGGTTCGCCCCCGTCGCCGCCGGTCAATGCCGTGGCCGCCTCGACGAGTGCGCCGCCGACGCGGTGCACCAGGGGGTGGGTCGGGGACGACGCGGCGACCCGCTCGGCGATGAGCAATGCAGGCTGGTCCACAAGGACGAGGTCCTCCTTGGTGGGGAAGTGCCGGTACACGGTCATTGCCGAGACTCGGGCGGCATCGGCGACGTCGGCCACCGTCACGGCGTCGTAGCCGCGGTCGGTGAACAGTCGTACCGCGTGCGCCTGGATCGCGCGCCGCGTCTCGGATCGCTGCCGCTCTCGCAGGGTCGGTTTCCGCTCATTCATATGGTAGACACTATCTCAATGTTAGTTACTAACAGATGGGGTGGCGGCATGAATGGTCTGGCCGGCAGGACGGCTCTGGTGACAGGTGCGTCGCGCGGCATCGGGCAGGCGATCGCAGCCCGGCTCGCGACTGAAGGCGCCACAGTCATCGTGCACTTCGGCACGGACGAGAGCGGGGCTGCGGCGACAGTCGAGGGGATAGAACGCGCCGGTGGGACCGCCCTCGCCGTCCAAGCTGAACTGGGCGTGGACGGCGATGTCGAGACGCTCTTCGCCGGGGTCGAGGCCGGCTTGGCCGGTCGGCCGCTCGACATCCTCGTCAACAACGCGGCAGCCTCGCCGGCCGGCCCGCTCGGCGCGACGACGCGGGCGGAGTTCGACCACCTGTTCGCGGTGAACGTGCGAGCGCCGTACTTCATCATCGAGCACGCGCTGCCCCTGCTGCGCGACGGCGGCCGGGTCATCACGATCTCGTCGGTGGCGACCCGGATGGCCAATCCGGCCCAGACTTCCTTCGCCATGACGAAGGCCGCGGTCGAGACGATGAGCAGAACCCTCGCCACCAACTGGGTCCGCGAGGGATCACGGTGAACGCGGTCGCTCCCGGAGCCACCAGGACGGCGGCCAACGGAGCCGTTTTCGACGTGCCGGGCCTCTCTGAACAGATCGCCGGTATGACGGCGCTCGACCGGCTGGGCGGTCCCGACGATGTCGCCGACGTGGTCGCCTTCCTCGCCTCCGACGCCGCCCGCTGGATCACCGGTCAGATCGTCGATGCGAGCGGGGGCCTGTTCCTCGGCCCACGCGTCTGACCAACGAGGGCGACGCGACGGCCAAAGAGGACTGCACCGAACTCAAGCCCCGGCAGGCCCCGCGTCGTCCTCATCAGGTCGGTGCTCCCAGTCGGCTGCTCGTTGGGTCGGGTGGCAGGTGTCCGGTCTTGCGGGAGGGGGTGACGCGGTGGGCGGGATGCGGAAGTTGGCCGTGCCCTTCGTGGTGCCCGGGCCTTGCGGGGTGGCGATCCGGGTCCGACTGGGGCACCTCACCCCCCCACGACGAGGAAGTCCTGCGCGCGGTCGGCGAGCACCAGGGTGCGCTGGCTTCCGGTGATCTCAAGGCTCGCGGTGCGGACGGTCTGGAGCACGGTGCGGACACGTGGGCGTCGCGTAAGCGGGAGCTGACGGCATTGTCGTCGTCGCGGATCGCGGGTGCGATCACCAAGGCCACGCATGATCAGTGGGCGCTCGCGCGCCGTTGCCAGGCGGCGCACATCCAGACACTGGCGGCCGGGATCAGGACGCTGCATCCACCTCGACGTGGACCGTGGCCGTTGGTACCTCACCGCGTCCTGGCAGCGCCCCGTCGTGAAGACCATCCCGTTGGAAGCCGCTCGCGCCCGGGGCATGATCGGTGTCGACACGAACGCCGATCACTTCGCCGCCTACCGGCTCGACCGGCACGGCAACCCCATCGGAGACCCGCGCCGCTTCGGCTTCGACCTGTCCGGGACCGCCAGTCACCGCGATGCACAGATCCGCCACGCGCTGACCCGCCTGATCAACTGGGCCAGGCAGGTCGGTGTCGCCGCGATCGGCATCGAAGACCTCGACTTCGCCGCCGAGAAGACCCGGGAGAAGCATGGCCGCAGGAAGCGGTTCCGGCAGCTCATCTCCGGCATCCCGACCGGGAAACTCAAGGCCCGGCTCGTCTCCATGGCCGCCGAACACGGCCTGAGCATTGTCGCGGTCGATCCCGCCTACACCTCCCAGTGGGGTGCGCAGCACTGGCAGAAACCGCTGGCCACCCCGCACCGCACCATGTCCCGTCACGATGCCGCAGGTATCGCGATCGGACGACGCGCCCTCGGGCACCCGGTCCGGGATGGGGTATCCCCTGCTCGAACGGAGTTGAGAGCTTGGGGAAGGACGGCACCGCCCCCGCACGACCGGAGTGATCGTGCGGGGCATCGGACCGTCCAGGCCGGACCAGGCACCCGGGGGCGCGAGGGAACCCGCCCACCCACAACGGACCATGCCCCAGGAGGCGTGCCGCCGAACGGGACGCGAAAGCGGGAACCCAGCGCATCCAACACCGTTCGGGATGCGCCCAGTACGCAGCAGTGGGTCCAGGACTCACTCACGCACACTGGCTAGGAACGGTTGTTGTCATGGAGATTACTGCTTCAGCCCAGTGTGATCCGGGCGGTCACCGGCAGGTGGTCGCTGCCGGTGGGTGACAGGGTGCGGATGTGACCGACGGTCGCCGAGCGGGCCATGACCTGGTCGATCCGGGCCACGGGGAAGGCGGCGGGGAAGCTGAAGGCGAAGCCCCGCTCCGCTGTGTTCATCCGGGAGGTCAGCGGGGCCAGCCCACGGTCGTCGACGGTGCCGTTGAGATCGCCGAGCAGGAAGACCGTTTTGAGTTTCTCGGCGGCGATGGCCTTGCCCAGCAGGTTGGCGCTCTCGTCCCGCCGTGAGGAGGCGAGGCCGCTCGCCCGGACACGGACCGAGGGCAGATGCGCGACGTACACCGCGATATCGCCGTGCGGCGTGTGGGCCACGGTGCGCAGCCCGCGACTCCAGGTCTCCGCGATCTGCTGAGGTTTTATGTCCACCAGCCGGGCACCGGTCAGCGGATGCTTGGACCAGAGTCCGACGGTGCCCCGAACGACGTGGTACGGGTAGTTCACGGCGAGGGTCTGCGCGTACATCGCCAGCGCCGGGGGCTCGAGCTCCTCCAGCGCGATGAGATCGGGCTCGGCGCCGACCAGGGCGCGGGCCGTACCCACCGGGTCGGTGTTCTCGTCACTGACGTTGTGCTGCACCACGACCAGGTCGTGCGGGCCGTGCTCCGTCCCGAGCAGCCCGCCGAAGAGGTGGGTCCAGGCCGCCACCGGCAGCAGCAGCGCCACCAGCGCGGTTGCTGAACGGCGCAGCAAGGCCAGGACGAGCAGCACCACGACCGCCAGGCCGAGCCACGGAAGGAAGGCTTCCAGCAGACTGCCCAGGCGGCCCACGGAGTTGGGCACCGCCCGGTGGAAGACCATGAGCCCGGCCGTCAGCACCGCGAGCACGGCGGGCACCCGCCCCCGTCGCCAGGCCGACCGGCGCCACGGGTCCCGTTTCGTGCTCCCGCCCGCACCCCACGGCCCAAATCGGCGTCGCGTCCACCGGGCCACTGCTGCCTCTCCGTCCACCATGGCCTCCCATCTGCTTGATCTTGCTGCCCAAGACGGGTCACCAGGTGAATTCGGTTCCGGCAGCCCCGCTCCCGCCGCACCGTGGTACGCCGCGGCCGCCGCCTGATTCAGCATGTCCTGGCCGTTTCCGTTCTCGGGCGCCGCTGACGGACAAGGCCCTCTGCACGGAGATGGTCGAGCAGGTCGGCAAGGAGCCGAGAAACCGCCTTCCGGCCAGCCGCCAAATCGAACCGCAGCTGCTCGGAGCAGACGGCGTGATCCCCTGCTCCCCTGCTCGAACAGCCTTGTCGAACGGCGCTGTCAGTGGCGCGCGGTAGCTTCGGGATTGTTCGAGATCACGGAGCGATAGGGGTGAATTCGTGGGTGTCAGGCATGCGTTGAGCGTCGTCCTGGTCGACGTCAACGACGAGGTGGTGTCGGCCTGGCGGTCCGCGTTCGCGGACACGCCGGAAGTCGAGATCAGGCGGGGTTCCCTTCTCGATGTGGACGCCGACGCCTGGGTCTCCCCCACCAACGAGCGTGGCCGGATGGACGGTGGGGTTGACGCCGTCGTCAAGCGGTACCTCGGTGCGGGCATCCAGGTGCGGGTGCAGCGGGCGATCCGCGACCGGTTCGGCGGACGGCTGCCGGTGGGCAGCGCGGTGTGCGTCCCGTCCGGGGCGGACGTACCTCGGTACCTGATCTCGACGCCCACCATGCGCCAGTCGTCGCAGAACGTCAGCGACACGATGAACGTGGCTCTGGCCTGCGCGGCCGCCTTCCAGGCGGTGCACCTGCAGAACCGGGCGAAGCCAGGCAGCATCCGGTCGGTGGCCCTCGTCGGGATGGGAGCGCAGACCGGGCAGGTGCCTGCGAAGGTGTGCGCCAACCTGATGTGGACGGGTTACACCCTCTTCCACGACCACGGTTTCGCGGACTACGACGAGTTGCGGGCCGCCGTACTGGGGCAGCTCGACGACATCGAGGGAGCGGGGTCCGCACGGCGGGTCCGGATCAACGTGCCGCAGCGGCCTTCCTTTCGTCACTGACCCGAAGACCTCGCAGGCCGGTGCCGCCCAGGGCGCGGACACCGGCGACGACCCTGCCGCATCTGTTCAGCGTGCCGGGGCGCCCGTGGAGGCGTCCGGTTCGAGTATCGGGAGTTCCACCCTCGTGAGTGATGTCGACGTGACGGCCGCGGGCGATGCCGGTTCCCCGGCCGGGGAACCGCTGGGACTGGCCGACCTGTTCACCGGTGGCGGCGAGCCGTGGCTGCCGCTGCTCGGACCGGTGATCGAGGCACAGCCGGGAGCCGCCGACTTCATCGGCCCGAAGCGCAGCCCAGAGGTCGTTCCGGTGCGCGAGCTGACGTTCCAGGCGTTGAAGCCGCATCCGCCGGAGAAGTGGAAGGTGGTCGTCTTCGGACAGAACCCCTATCCGCGGGCGGAGAGCGCGACCGGCATCGCGATGTTCGACAACACCTTCAACGACTGGAAGGACAGCCAGTTCGGCCGGGTCGTCAGCATCCGCTGCCTCATCAAGGCGGCCGCGATGTGGAAGTACGGGATCGTCAAGAAGACCCCGATCGCCGACGTCCGCGCCCTGCTGAAGAAGGAGGACACGGTTCAGCCGCCCGGGTGGTTCCAGGCGATGCTCACCCAGGGTGTGCTGCTGCTGAACGCGTCCCTCACGGCGAGCGCGGACGGGGCGATGGCGACCGATCGGCACACGTCGTTCTGGCGCCCCGTGGCCGAGCAGATCGTCGAGGAGATCCTCCGGGCGAAGCAGGACGCGGTGGAGGAGGACGACCGGGGGGTGGTATTCGCCTGGTGGGGCGCGCACGCCCGGAGTCTGAAGAAGGTCGTCCAGCGGCTGGAGAAGAAGTACCCGGGGGTGCAGGTCCGTCACCTGGATCACGCCAATCCGGCCGCGCAGGGGGATCTGTTCTGCGAGGGCGACCACTTCGCCCAGGTAAACGATGCCCTGGCGGCGGTGGGGGCCGAGCCGGTCGACTGGCTGCCACGGAAGGGCTGGGACCAGGGGACGGGCGGGGCCGGCGGGCCGGAGGACGGTGGTGTCGCGCAGCGGATGGGGGCGTTCATCGCGTCCACGATGGAGTTGCACCAGCTGTATCTGGAGCGGCTCACCAGTGTCAAGGACGAGGGCCTCTTCCTGCCGCCCGTCACGGGGGTGTTCGACACGCCGCTGATGGACTTCAGGAAGGCCGTCGAGCCGGTCTCGCGGGTGCTCGCGCACCTGGATCGGCATATCGATCTGTCGAGCCGTTTCGGGGAGACGAAGGCCGTGGAGGCGGCATCCGCGGGCGTGCTGTCCGGGGAGGCCCTGGGCGCCTTGTCGGCCGACGCGATCTCGGCCCTCTACCTATACACGTGCGAGTCGGGCTTCTACCGCGAGATCAACGCCGTGCTGCGCTCGCCGGACCGCGAGCGCGTGGTGCCGTACCTGCCGTACCTGCGGTTGCTGTTCTCGGCGATGGAGGCGTTGCCGGCGCAGACGCGGCCGCTGTGGCGTGGTGTGGCGCTGGATCTGCGGTCCCAGTACCCGCTGGGGCGGACGGTGACGTGGTGGGGCGTGTCGTCGTGCACGTCCGAGCTGGGTGTGGCCCGCGCGTTCCTGGGCGGGCGTGGCCGGCGGACGCTGTTCGAGGTGACGCCCGCGCGGGCGGTGGGGATCCGGCGGTTCTCCGCGTTCACGGGTGAGGAGGAGTACATCCTCGCGCCGGGGACGCAGCTGAAGGTGACGGAGGTGAAGGCCGAGCGTGGGGGTCTGTGTACCGTGCGGCTGACCGAGCTGGAGGGGGCCGGCCTGGTGTCGTGACGTCCCCGGGCCGGACATACGAGCACCCCAGGGCGGCCTGAGCCGCGCCGTGGCAGAGGACTGGAAAAGCCGTACCTCGACTTTCGCTCTGACCTGGACGGAGCTCGAAGTACTGCGCAACGGATGACCATCTCCCGGGGGTTGTTCGGGTCCCGCCCCTGGCTCTGCCCGACGCTGACCAGCCACCTGAGCTTCACCACCGCCGGTTCAGCGGCGGCCGAAGGGCCACCAGCTCCGACGTGTCCGGCGGAGGGGCGGGACGGCCGGTCGTGGTGACAGAGGCGGGCATGCCGGGGGCTTCGGCTCGGCGGGTGGCGTCGTATCCGGTAGGGCCGAACCGGGCGGGGGCGTCGGCGTCGGCGGACCGGGGGATGGCTCGATCGACGGTGCCGCCGGCGCCGCGGACCGCAGGGGCGCTGAGCTGCTGTTTCAGGTTCTTACCGAGCGCGAGGAGAAGAACAGCGTCGCTATCGCTTCGAACGAAAGTTTCAGCGGATGGACGAAGACCTTCACCGATCCGCGACTCTGCGCGGCCATCGTCGACCGGCTGGCCTGCAACGGCGCCATCATCCAGACCGGCACCGACTCATACCGCCTCGCCCACACCAAAGCCCAGGCCGAACGCGCCGACGCGAGCTGACGCTGCGTTCAGAACACGTTCCGTCAGTCCCTTTGAGCCCTCGGTGCGGTTCAGGAGGTGCTGCATCCCGTCCGGGGTCGCCTCTCCGGCCCACTCAGCGGTGGTCCAGCAGTTCTTGCGGGGCAGATCCGGGAGCAGGCCGAGCACCAACCGCCGTATCCGGCGGCGGGGTTCAACCCGGCTGAATCGGCCCGCGATCCGGTCCATCAGGCCCTCGAATGCCTCCTGCCAGCGGGCAGGGTCTACCCTGTGACCCACGGCCGCCGAATGATCGTTTGCCTTCACAGACCGATGATCAACGGTGGCCGTACCTGTCGGTGAACCAGGAGCAGCCAATGACCTCGCCCGGCCCCGTCACCCGCGACCTGCTCGAAACCTTTGACGACGTACGTTCCAGAACCTTCGCCCGCCTTGACGGCCTCACCGACGCCGAATACCTCTGGGAACCCGTCGCCTCGTGCATGACACTCCGGGCGGATGGGGACGGTGTGTTCCGTGCCGACCCGCGGCCCACAGGCGATGCCCGACCGGCGCCGTTCACGACGATCGCCTGGCGTATCTGGCACATCGGGGCCGACTGCATGCGCGGCTACGGCCGCTTCTTCGAGGACGAATCCCAGAGCGGCGACCGGCATCTGTGGCCGGGCACAGCGACCGAGGGCGTCCAGATGCTGGCCAACGACTGGTCCCGCTTCCGGACCCGGGTCGAGTCCCTCGGCGATGACCGCCTCCTCCAGCCCATGGGCTCCCGCGCTGGCGTTTACGGTCACGAGAGCTACCTACTGCTGGCCCTCCACGCCTTGGACGAAGCCGCTCACCACGGTGCCGAACTCGGCGTCCTTCGCGATCTTTACCTTCACGGCTTCACCGCAGAGCAACGGACGCACGGCGACGTAGCCAGCACGGCACCGTGACTCCTGCCACCGTTCCTGACCAGTGTGCGTGAGTGAATCCTGGACCCACTGCTGCGTACTGGGCGCATCCCGAACGGTGTTGGATGCGCTGGGTTCCCGCTTTCGCGTCCCGCTCGGTGACGGCCCTCCAGGGGGCCGGTCCGTTGCGGGTGGGCGGGTTCCCTCACGCCCCCGGGCGCCTGGTCCGGCCTGGACGGTCCGATGCCCCGCACGATCACTCCGGTCGTGCGGGGGCGGTGCCGTCCTTCCCCAAGCTCTCAACTCCGTTCGAGCAGGGGATACCCCATCCCGGACCGGGTGCCCGAGAGCGCGTCGTCCGATCGCGATGCCGGCGGCATCGTGACGGGACATGGTGCGGCGGGGAGTGACCAGCGGTTTCTGCCAGTGCTGCGCACCCCACATGCTGGTGTAGGCGGGATCGACCGCGACAATGCTCAGGCCCTGTTCGGCGGCCATCGATACCAGCCGGGCCTTGAGTTTCCCGGTCGGGATGCCGGAGATGAGCTGCCGGAACCGTTTCCTGCGGCCGTGCTTCTCCCGGGTCTTCTCCGTGGTGAAATCGAGGTCTTCGATACCGATCGCGGCGACACCGACACGCACCGCCCAGTTGATCAGGCGGGTCAGCACGTGGCGGATCTGTGCATCGCGGTGACCGGCCGAACCGGACAGGTCGTAGAAGAACCGCCGGGGCCCGCCGACGGGGTTGCCGTGCCGGTCGAGCCGGTAGGCGGCGAAGTGATCGGCATTGGTATCGACACCGATCACGCCCCGGGCGCGGGCGGCCTCCAACGGGATGGTCTTCACGACGGGGCGCTGCCACGAGGCCGTGAGATACCAGCGACCCCGCCCCGTATCGAGGTGGATGCGATAGGCCACAGCGCGGTTTGCGGCGATGCGGTCGGCCCACTCCACGCCCCGGTGCGCGAAGCCGATGCGGGGGGTGAGGATGTACCGGCCGTGCGGGGCGTTGGCCAGGTGCGCGAGCGGGGCAGGCAGCTTGATGCTGACCTCGCCGTCCGGGGTGACGCGGATCGTCTCGTTCCCGAACCGCTTCCCCGACTCACCATCCGCCCCGATGAACCAGCGCTCCGCCTCCCACCGTTGCCGCCACTGGCCTTCGGTGAGCTGGGCCTGGGCGAGGTGGTGCCGGGTGTTCAGGAGACGTCTGCCACCCCGCACCACCCGCACCCGCCCGGCCTGCCACTCCGCGACAGCAGCAGCATGCCGATCTTCCAGCATCGCGAGACGGCGGGACTTGCAAAACCACTCGCTCTTCGACCGGTAGCCACCCACCGCCCGCTTCGTTCCGGGCGCACCGATCGGGAGGGACAGGCGGTGCCGCAGCATGTTGATCCCGGCTGCCAGCTTCTGGATATGCGCCGCCTGGCAACGGCGTGCGAGCGCCCACTGATCATGCGTGGCCTTGGTGATCGCACCCGCGATCCGCGACGACGACTCCTTCGTCAGGTCCCGCTTACGCGCCGCCCACGTGTCCGCACTGTGCTCCAGACCGTCCGCACAGCGAGCCTTGAGATCACGGGAGGCCAACGCACCCTGATGCTCACCGACCGCACACAGCACCCTCTCGTCCTGGAAAGTGAGGTGCCCCAGACGGTCCCGGACCGCCACCCCGCAAGGCCCGGGCACCACGAAGGACACGGCCAACCCCCGCACACCACCACGCACTTCAGCTCAGCAACCGACAGCAGCTCACAACCCTCCTGACGCACAGCCAAGCAGCAAGATCATCAGGCCGCGGCTGTCGCTGGATCCGATGTACATGCCGGGGCGCTTGCGTACGGCCTCCAGTCCCTCGAGCACCATCAGGTGCCGCGCGGTGTAGTCGGAGCGGTCCTGCGGGCAGCTGCCAGCGGCCGGGACGGGGAATGTGCTCACGCAGTGGTCTCCTGGGCAACAGAAGGTAGTAGCGGGGCTTCGGGGCGGGCATCCCGAGGTGCGGGAGGCCAGTGCCCAGGTGCCCAGGGTCAGATGTCGAGGAAGCGGACGTCCTTGGCGTTGCGCTGGATGAAGTGGCGGCGGGCTTCGACGTCCTCGCCCATCAGGACGGAGAAGAGGTCGTCGGCGACGGCTGCGTCGTCGAGGGTGACCTGGCCCAGGACCCGGTGGTCAGGGTCCATGGTGGTGACGCGCAGTTCCTCGGCGTTCATCTCGCCCAGACCCTTGAAGCGCTGGATGGAGTCGTCCTTGATCCGGCGGCCGTCCTGCCGGCCCCGTTCGAGGAGCGTGTTGCGTTCGCGGTCGGAGTAGGCGTATTCGACGTGGTCCCGGTTCCACTTGATCTTGTACAGCGGGGGGCGGGAGAGATAGACGTGGCCCTCCTCGATCAGTGGGCGCATGAAGCGGAACAGGAAGGTCAGCAGCAGGGTGTTGATGTGCTGGCCGTCGACGTCGGCGTCCGCCATCAGGATGATCTTGTGGTAGCGGAGCTTGGCGATGTCGAAGTCCTCGTGCACGCCCGTGCCGAACGCGGAGACGATCGCCTGGATCTCCTGGTTGTGCAGGATTTTGTCGATCCGGGCCTTCTCCACGTTGAGGATCTTGCCGCGGATCGGGAGGATCGCCTGGTACTGCGGGTTGCGGCCGGATTTGGCCGAACCGCCGGCGGAGTCTCCTTCGACGATGAAGATCTCCGACATTGCCGGGTCGTTCGACTGACAGTCGGACAGCTTGCCCGGCAGCGCCGCCGTTTCCAGCAGGCCCTTGCGGCGGGTCAGGTCGCGCGCCTTGCGGGCCGCGGCTCGGACCGTGGCCGCCTGGAAGGCCTTGCGCACGATGTCCGCGGCCTCGTTCGGATTGCGGTCGAACCAGTCGGTCAGGTGCTCGTGGACGACCTTCTGCACGAAGGTGCGCGCCTCGGTGTTGCCGAGTTTGGTCTTGGTCTGGCCTTCGAACTGCGGCTCGCCGAGCTTGACCGAGATGATCGCGGTCAGGCCCTCGCGGATGTCCTCGCCGGAGAGGTTGGCGTCCTTTTCCCGCAGCAACTTCTTCTCCCGCGCGTAGCGGTTGACCACGGTGGTCAGGGCCGTGCGGAAGCCCTCCTCGTGGGTGCCGCCCTCATGGGTGTGAATGGCGTTGGCGTAGGAGTACACGCTGTCGGCGTACTGGCCATTCCACTGCAGGGCGACCTCTGCCGACAGCAGCCGTTCCATGTCCTCGGCGGCAATAGTGATGACCGAGGGATGGACCGGCTCGCCCTTGCGGGCATTGAGGTAGGCGACGAAGTCGGTGATGCCGCCGTCGTAGCGGTAGGAGACCGTCTTCGCTGCCGGGTCCGAGTCGGCTTCGTCGGCCGCGGCCGTCGCGAGCGCGGAGGGCCGTTCGTCGGTCAGGGTCAGGGTGAGCCCGCGGTTGAGGAAGGCCATCTCCTGAAAACGTCTGGCCAGCGTCTCGAAGGAGTATTCAGTGGTCTCGAAGATGCTGCCGTCTGCCCAGAACGTCAGCGAGGTGCCTGTCCGGGAGGTGGCCTCGTGGCGGCCCAGTGGGGCGGTGGGGGCACCGTTCCTGTAGTCCTGTGTCCACCGGTGGCCGTCGGTCCAGATCTCCGCCGACAGCCGGGTCGACAGCGCGTTGACCACCGACAGACCCACACCGTGCAGACCGCCGGAGACCGCATACCCGCCGCCCCCGAACTTCCCGCCCGCGTGCAGCACGGTCAGCACCACTTCGACGGCCGGCCGCTTCTCCACCGGGTGCATCCCCACCGGAATGCCGCGGCCGTTGTCGACCACCCGCACGCCACCGTCGGCCAGGATCGTCACGTCGATCCGGTCGGCCACCCCCGCAAGTGCCTCGTCCACGGAGTTGTCCACGAGCTCCTGCACCAGGTGATGGAGCCCCCGCTCTCCCGTGGAGCCGATGTACATCCCGGGCCGCTTGCGCACGGCGTCCAGGCCGTCCAGAACAGTGATCGCGTTGGCGTCATACGAGGCCGCCCCTACATGGCCAGGCTGCTGGGATCCGGGGGTGTCGGTGACGGTGCGAGTGTCGTAAGTGGTCACAGAGGCTCTCTTTCGGGCATGGCAGACCGCACTCCCGCACCACGGTGCGAGAGCGGCCGGACAGCTGACGGAGACAGGGCACGGCAGCCCAGACAGGGCCCCGAATCTCACCGAGCTCGGGGCCATTGACTGCCGGAACACTGTTCAGGATACCCAAGATGCCCCTTATTGACGGGGCGAGAACACCTCCATGCGTCACCGTGCGGCCCTTACTCCACCCAGACCAATCCCCCCTGCGTTGACCCATTGAAAATGCGACAGAGAGCCATTCAGGGGCTTCTTTGGCGCCTCGCTGCGTAGGGCCCAGGCACTCTTTCTTTCGTGACCCTCCGCGGTCACCAGTCGCGCTGCGTCAGGCCGCCGGCCCCCGGTCTCCCGTCAGGTCCGACGTTGGCGATCTTGATGACAGTTGTCCCCCTTATCTGTCAACGAGAGTCTTCAGTTGCAGCGAGCAGGGCCTGCGCCCCGTCGGGAACACGACCCGGCCACTGGAACACGAGCCTCGCGGAGGGCTTGTCGAGCACATCACCGGTCGGCAGCTGCTCGTCGGGTGTTCCGGCCGGGTGGACGGTCATCGGCGGGTAGCCGCTCTCGCGCACCTTCTGGTCCCAGGTCCGCACGCACTCGGCGAAGCGCTCCGCCAGCTCGTCGGCGGCCGGGCCGTAGGAGTGGATGAAGAACTCGGTCAGGCGGTCGGCCGGATCCGAGGCGTCCTTGACCTTGCGGTAGGTCAGGTAGGCGAGGGAGCCGTCCGCCACCATCGCGGCCGCGTCCTGCTGCGTCACCAGCGTGGACCCCTGCGGGGCGGCCAGGCGGCAGAACCTCGGCAGCGTGGTCGCGGCATAGACCTGCAAGGTCTCGAAATTGAAAACGCCTCGGACGACGAGGCTGGTGGTGACCTCGTGCCGGGGCCCGCGCAGCGCCTCCTCGAGCCCGGTGGTTTCGCCAGGAGCACCGTCTTCCCACCGCACGGTGACCTCACCGTCGACCAGAGGGACTGCGGGAGCGGTGCGGGCGGCGGCGCCGCGGTCCCGCACGAAGCCGCAGTACGTCCAGTGCATGGTGTGCAGCACGTCACCGCGGCGGACCAGGGTGAGGGAGCGGGTGAAGCCGCCCATCTCCAGCGGCACCACCAACCTTGCCCCCTCGGCGAGTTGCTCCCGTCAGGACGGGGCGATGTCCGACGCATTGTGGGTGATCATCACCCCCTCGAACCCCCGAGCGGGGACGTGGCCGGGTGCTCCCAGACCACCATCGCCGAGGACGACAGCCACCCGGCCGCTGCCGGCTTCCGCACACAGCCGCTGCGTGCGGTGCACCACGTAGGGGTCGACGTCCACGGTCACCACGCGCCCGCGCGGTCCGAGGACGTGCGCCAGGAGCTCCGCGTTGTACCCGCCGGATCCGACCTCCAGCACGGTCATCCCCGGCTCCAGCCGGAGTTGCTCGATCATGTTGGCCTGGAGCCAGGCTGCCGAGACGGAGCTGAGCGCGGTCTCGGCGGAATCCCGGACCGTCACCACGGCGAGGTCGTCCTGGTAGGCCGTTTCCAGCGGGGCCTCGGGAACGAACCGGTGCCGGGGGACCTCGCGCAGTGCGGCCTGGACTCGCGTGGAGGGAGCCCAGCCCTTCTCGATCACGATGTTCGCCATCCGCTCGCGCAGCAGCGCGGCCTCGGCCGGCTCCCCGGGCACCGGCGGGACGGCGGTGGAGCAGGTGTAGGAGTGGATGGGCGGCAGACCCGGCAGTACCCCGGGCCACACCGCGGTGAGGGCCTGGGTACTGGGCGCGAAGATCTTCCCGAGGGTGTCCAGGGTGTGCAGGTCGTGCCACTCCCAGCGCACGAAGCGGTGCGGCTCGGGCAGACCGAGTTCACCGCTCCAGGTGGTGACGCGGACCACGGCGGTGATGCGGCGCACGTCGAGGCGGTCGTCGTGGAGCACGGTGATGACGTGAGCATCCTCCACACGCGCCGTCAGGCCGGTCTCCTCCGCCAACTCCCGCACCGCGGCCGCCGGTGCGGCTTCGCCTGTCTCGATGCGTCCTGCCGGCAGCTCCCACATGCCTCGGGTCGAGCGGCCCAGCAGGACCCGGCCGAACGCGTCGGTGACCACCACTGCGGCACCGAAGACGGCCTGCGGCTCGGGCCGCAGTTTCTCCTCCGCATTGAACGACGTGGCCGGCCCGCGCAAGGCCAGCACCGCCAGACCCTGCGTGTCGAACCACTCAACATGATCGAACCCGTCGGTGAGCGCCGCCAGTTCGTTCTCGTCCACCGCGATATGGCGCCGCTCTTCCGCGGTGTGTTCCACGACCGGCGTGATGACAACGAGCACCCCGCCCTCGCGCAGCCGCGCGGTCAGACGGCGCAGGACGCGGGCACGATCGCGGATGAACGCGATGGACAGCCGCAGCACGACCAGGTCGTAACCGTCCTCGGCGAGGTCGGCCAGGTCGTCGTGCTCCACGTCCAGGCATTGCCAGCGCACGCCCTCCACTCCGGCGTGCTCCGCGCGGGCCCGCTCCAGCGCGCCCTCGGCGACGTCCACGCCGTCGACGGTGTACCCGAGGGAGGCGAGGTGGACGGCCGTCTCGCCGGTTCCGCAGCCGGCGTCGAGCGCGCGGCCGTCCTCGGGCGCCGGGGCGTGCTCGACGAGCAGGCCCTTCTCCTCGTCCCCGAGCCGCCGGAAGCCTCGCCCACCGGTGTAGTGCTCGGACCAGTCGGTCCGGGTGATTCCCACAGCTCGCTCCTCGTTCGTGAAAGGCGGGGTGGTGCGGTCAGGGCAGTTCGACGGGGCCGTAGTGGGCGGCCGGCTGCTTGGTCTGCAGCGCGCAACAGCGGTCGTCGTACGACCATTGCCGCCACTCGGTCACGTAGTTGATCAACCCGGCGGCGGACAGCGCGCCGCCCAACGGGACCCGGTTCGTGCGGGCCCGGTCGCCGAGTCCGGGCGATCCGGTGTAGCAGGCGCCCTTGGCGCCGGCGTCAGCCGAGGCGCTAACTCATCCGTGCACCGCCGGATCCACTCCTCGCTCAAGGGCTTGGAGAGGACGTGCTCGGAGCGCATCCGGATGATGGCCTCGGTGTCAGCGGGTGTTGACGCGGGGGCCGACGGTCGTCCGGCTGCGTCCTCCGGTTCGGCCGCGGCGGTGGGTGCGGTGTCGGCGTTCACCAGGCTTCTCCGGTCGATGAGCGGGGTGTGTGGTGCTCGGCGCGCAGCCGGGCCAGCGTCCGTCGGCTGCGTTCGACCAGTTCGGGATCGTCGTGGGCGGCGCCGTATGCGATCCCGCTCACGGAATCGAGGGCCATGTCGATGACCAGCCGGGCCTCCTCGGCACCGGTCAGGGATCTGCCGTACCCGGCCAGAAACGCGTCGAACAGGTCGGGGCGGCCGTCCCAGGCATCGGACAGGCGGACCAGATCCCGTACGGCCGGCCCGGGCTCACTGCGCTCGAGGTCGATCACCGCCACCAAATTTTCGGAATCGTCCGCTCCGCCCGCCGCCTCGTCGCCGAAGGCGGCCTCGGCGGAGTAGAGGATGTTGCGGAGCTGGAAATCCCCGTGGGTCTCCACCCACTCCAGCGGCTGCAGATCCTCGGCCTTCCAGACAAGCTCGCGGACGAACTCCTCATCGCCCGGCTTCAGATGATGCCGCGCCGCCGCCAGATGCCGGTCGGCCTTGGCGACAGCCGGGCCGCTGCCGGCCGGAGCCGTACAGGTAGGAGAGGACTGGTGGATGCGGCGAGCCAGCGCCCCTATCTGCTGGAAGACCGCCCTCTCCTGCTGCGGGGCAAGGACAACGCCGTGCAGCGGGCGGCCCGGCACCGCGGTGAGCACCACCGCCCTCAGCGTCTCGTCGGCGGCCACCAGCTGGGGCGCGGCCGCGCCCAGCGCCGACGCCCATGTCCGCAGCCCCCGCACTTCCCTGCCGTGGAACCGTTCGCTTGGGTGGACCTTCACGTACCAGGTGCCGCCCTGGGCGCCGTGGGCCCGCCACACGCGGCTGTTCTCGCGCGCCCACGACGTATCCGTCCACGCGGTGATCCGGCCGACCGCCCGCTCCGCGAACTCCACGACGGCAGCGTCGGGGTGGCCGGCGACCGACCTGCTGGTCACGTCCGGGACGAGGCGCAGACGGTCGGCGCCGGGGACGAAGGCGATGGGGTCGCCGGGCAGTTGGAAGTGCACGGCAAGGCGCGCGCCTGCCGTGTAGGCGTCCAGGCCTGCACGGCAGTACGCCACCATCCCGGCGGGCAGAGCGTCCAGGGATGCCCAGTCCATCGCGTCACAGACGTCCGGCTCCGCGATCCGGGGCTCGCCCTGCCACTGTCGGACCTCGAAGAAGTAGCCGGTGCGACTGGAGTTCCCAGGGCTGCGGTGGTGCACGGTCACGGCGGCTCGCACGTCGGCCGGGTCGATGACGACTCCGGTCTCCTCCCGCGCCTCGCGCACCAGGGCGGCGACGACGTCCTCGTGCGGACCGTCCAGATGCCCCGACGGTAAGTGCCACAGACCCGCGGCGTACACCTGGCCGGCCCGCCGCGACAGCAGAACCCCCGGCCCTGCGGCGGTCTCCCGGCGCAGGATCAGGTGCACGTCCACCGGCTCGGTGTGCCGCTGCCCGCCGCTCACCGCGCACCACCCGGACACCGGGCGAGCAGGACCAAGGGCTCGTCGGGATAAGTCACGTGGATACTCCCTCGTCGAGCGGGCGGGGGGGGTGGGAAGGTGCCAAGACAGTCGGCCGCACGCCGATACGGCCCGCTGGCCATCGTCCGCCTCGAAGACAAGGCGGTAGCGGCTGGGGCTGCCGGCTGACCGCCACCGGCCGGCCAGGTCTTGGAGTTCCTTCCAGATGTCGCGCGGACCGTGGGTGGTGACGTCCCAGCGACTGCGCCCCGCCGACTCCACCCGCACCCACGACCCGCAGCCGGTCGCGCCGATCACCAGGTGCTCGGCACCGAAGTCGCACACCAGCCCGCCGAGGAGGTGGTCCGCTGCCAGCCACAGGCCCCGGTCGGTGTCATCCGGTGGCGCCACCATGCTCCGCCGGGTCCAGGTGCCCGGCCCGGTGGCGATGCGCTGCCGGAACGCCTCACTGAGCCAGATCCGCTCCATGCTGTGCCCGGCCCGGTGGGCGAACTCCACCGCGCGCAGCTCCGCCGTGATCTGCCCGTCGGTGGTGCGCTCGACGACTGCAAGGGCAGGCCACGACGGGGACGCGCTGGTGACGTGGGCCAGCAGCCGACCCCCGGGGGCAAGCTGCTCGACGAGCGCCGCTGGCACGCGCTCCACCGTGTACGACACGAAGATACGGTCGAACGGCGCCTGCGCGGGACACCCCTCGTCCCCGGACCCGCACACGGCCTCCGGCCGGAAGCCGAGGTCGGCCAGCCGGGCCGCGTCGGTGAGGTGCCGGTCCCGGTCGAGGGTGACAACCCCCTGGTCGCCGCAGATCTGACAGGCCACCGCGGCGGTCACCCCCGCGCCCGTCCCGGCGTCCAGCACACGCTGACCGGAGCGCAGATCCAGTTCCTCCAGCAGCGCGGAAGTCAGGCCCAGCACCGTCGACATCGACGTGATCGACGCCCCCGACCGCGTCCCGCGCACCCGGCCCAGCAGGGGCTCCCCATCGTGCTGAACGAGCACATTGGCCCTGCCGTACAGCAGCCCGAGCAACTCGGGGCGGTCCTGCGGCGCCGACCAGTCCAGCAGGTCCCACCGCGGCGGCTCCTCGCCCGGTGCGCTGCGCCGTACGTACGCCTGTGGCATCAGCACCTCGCGGGGCAGCGCCAGCAGAGCGTCGCGCACCGGTCCGGGCAGCAGCCCGTCCTTCTTCGCCAGCTCGGCGACCATCGTCGCCCGCGCGTCGGCCGGATCCACCGCGGTATCGGCAGACGGGTCGCTGTCGGCCGGCCGGCCTGCTCGCCCTGTTGTCCGGCCGGCCGTGGCTGGGCTCGTGTCCAGGGTGCTCATCGTCCGGCCCACCCCATCTGCGAGTACAGGCGCCCGGCGAGCACCCCGTCGATCGCCTGGCGGGTGTAGGGCACGACGGCGGACGGGAGATCCTTCGGGTTCCACCACCGCCACTCCACGCATCGGTTGGGCTCCAGGACGGCCGGGGTGCCGGACCAGGTGCGGGCCCGGAAGACGAGGCCGATGCGCGGGCGAGCGGACGGTGAGTCCACGAGGTGCACGAGCTCGACGTCGCCGGGCTCGATGATCAGCCCCGCCTCCTCCTGGGCTTCTCGCACCAGGCAGCTGATCGCCTCCTCCCTCTCGCAGTGCCCGGCCAGGAAGTGCCAAGTGGCGGGAGCGAACGTGGAGTCGGGGTGTCGCAGACCGAGGAGGATCCGGCCGTGGTTGTCCTCCAGGTAGAAGTGGACACCGACGATGTGGAGCTCGGTCCCCTCCGGCGCCTCGTCCCGCAGCAGCCGGGCGCTGGCCGGCGGGCTGCTGGTGGCGGGATGCTCGGCGGCGTGCCGGCGGAGCAGGTCACCGAGACCGGGACTGAGACTGCTCGACTCAACGGACCACTCACATCTTCGAGTTGATGCCGCAGACATGGAGGGCGACGCCGGACAGCGTCGCCCTCCTCGGTGGGTCTGCCGCGCGTTCTCCCTCAGACGTCGTCTCCAGCCGTGCCGGAGGAGAGAAGCTGGCAGCTGTCGAAGTTCATGCACCCGCAGGCGAGGCAGTCGGCCACGGCATTCCGCAGAGCCTGCGTCTCCTGGATGAGCTGATCCAGCTCCGGAATCTTGCGCTCGGCGAGCGCACGCCACTGCCGGGTGGCGCCCCGGTCGGGGGCGGTGTCCAGCAATTGGCTGATTTCGGCCAGCGTGAACTTGGCTCGCTGCGCCATTTTGATCAGAGCGATCCGCCGCACCGTACTTGCCGGATAGACGCGTCGGCCTCCGACTCGCCGGGCGGACGGGAGCAAGCCGATGCTCTCGTAGTAACGCAAGGCCGAGGGCCGTATCCGTGCCTGCCGCGCGAGGTCGCCGATACCCAGCTCCCGCACTGAACCCCCTTGACTTCAAGTGAGCTTGAACCATCAGTCTGACCGCGTGACTCTCCCACCCACAACTCGTCTGCTGCCGCGGACCTATCAACCGCTGTTCTCCCATCTCGAGTTCCGGCGGCTCCTGCCGGCACTGGTGGCCTCAGATATCGGTGACGGAATGAGCATGGTCGCCGTTGCTTGGCTGGCCGTTCTGATCGCCCCGCCCGGTCAGTCCGGCCTGGTCGTCGGAGCGGCCGTTGCTGCGTACGCACTTCCTGGAGCTGTCGGCGCGATGGTCTTCGGCCGTTGGCTGCGTCGCCTGCCTGCCCAGCGCCTGCTGGCCGCCGACGGGTGGCTGCGCGCGTCACTGCTCGGTTGTGTTCCCTTGGCCTGGGCCGCGGGAGTGTTGCACCCGGTTCCGTACGTCGTCCTACTGGCGGGGTCGTCGGTCCTGCATGCCTGGGGAAGCGCGGGAAAGTACTCCTTGCTCGCCCAGATGCTGCCGCCCAATCAGCGGCTGGCCGCGAACGCTCTGGTGAGTGCCAGCGCATCGGCGTCTGTCGTCATCGGTCCCGCACTCGCCGGATTCCTGGCGACAGCCAGGAATCCGGCCTGGATCATCGGCCTCGACGCCCTGTCGTTCGCCGTCCTTGCCCTCCAGGCCGGGCGGCTGGGCAGCACGGCCAAAGCCGTGACAACGGCTGGGCCGATCGACACCGGCCGATCGGCCGCCGGTCTACACTTGTTGCGCCGACAGCCCGAACTTCTCGGCGTTCTCGCACTCACGTGGTTCTTCAACTTCCTCTACGGACCCGTCGAGGTCGCGCTGCCTCTACATGTCACCGATGATCTCCACTCGGGCGGGGGTCTTCTCGGTCTGTACTGGACCCTGTTCGGGGTGGGTGCCGTTGTCGGCGGCCTGACTGCAGGCGCCTTGCGCAAGCTCCCGCTCTGGCCGGTGACTCTGGGCATCGTGGCAGGCTGGGGCCTGATGCTCCTGCCCTTCGGACTGGGCGGGCCTGTCACCGTTTCCCTCGTCTGCTTCGCTGTGGGCGGCGTGATCTACGGACCCTTCACAGCACTGTCTTTCACGCTCTTCCAGGACCGCACGCCGACGGCCTGGCTGACCACGGTCCTGGCCGCTCGAGGTGCCGCTCTTCTCACCGCCTCCCCAGTGGGCACCGCGCTCGGCGGCCCCCTCGTCGCAGCCATGGGGCCCCGGCAGGTGCTCGCTGCTTCGGGAGGCGCGACGCTCGCGCTTGCCGTCGTCGCCATCGTGGTGAGGCTCTGGGGCAAGCACCGGGCGGATTTGAGAGTCGATTTAGAAACGGCTCTCCACTGTGGTCCAGCGCGGGCTTCGCCCCGCAGGTGGATCGTCCTTGGACCACGGCACCCAGGCTGTGTTCCGGCGACGCTGCCTGGCCATCGCCCAGGGAGTCACGGCCCGTCCACTTGCACCACATGTGTTGCATTCGCTACGGTGCGTGCAACTACTTTCTGAGCTGCGAAGATGACGGCGATCCGGGCCAGTCGTGCACAGAACCCCCACAGAAGCCCAGATGCCTTCACGCTGGTCCCGCAGGTGGAGCAGATATCTGCCGTGGCCGTCATGGATCAGAGCGGAGGCGTTGACGGGCTCCGGCCGCCCGTCAAGGCCCTGGTCTCGGGCGTCCAGGAGCTTGGCACGCAAGGTCGGGGACCTGACGTCGGCGAACTGAAGCCACCGGACGCCGTCAACCTCCTCGTCCTGCAACGTGAGCTGCGGGTGCTGCTCGGGCACGAGGTAGAAGACGAAGCGGAAATCGAAGTGCTGGTGTGCGCCTTCTCCCTTGGCGGGGTTGGCGTCGATGTCGTGGACGTCGATGTCGATCGAAGCGCCGAGGAACTGCGGAGTCAGGCACAGGTCGCCCGGCCGGATGCCGGTCTCCTCGCACACTTCCCGCAGGGCCGCGGCCAGGAGGGTCCGGTCGTCCTCGACGTGGCCGCCGGGAACGAGGAGCAGCCCCGCGACCTTGTGGCCGACGTGCAGAACGCGTTGTTCCCGGTCGATGACCGCCGCGCTGCAGGTGACGTGACCGGGGAGCGTGGTACGGCTGACCGGGTCGTCGGAGCCGACCAGGCGGGACAGCAGCCCGGCAAGGGACTCCCGCTCGTGCGGGTGCCGGGCCAGGTACGCCTCGGCAGCTGCGCGGAGATGGGAACGGGTGAGCGGCACGTCATCACCTCGAAAAGGCGTAGGAGGGGCGGGGACGTCCACCACCGTGGACGCGGCCATTTTGGCAGGGCGCGCCAGGGGCAGGGGTGGGGTGCATGGCGTGTCCTCCGTCTGGGCGCCGGTGTGGCACTGATGCTCAAAAAACGCACTGGGCCTGGTCCCGTCACGGCCCGATCGGAGGGCATCTGGTGAACGTGAGTTCTCATGCCGAGGGCAGGGCGTGCGGGCTTTGGGTGGCCGCGGCTCAAACTCGTTCGATCAGGGCGGTTCACCCCTTCAGGGGGTTGCGGACAGCACGGACCGGGCCGCGGCGGCGGATGCCGGCGGCCTTGTGGCGGTTGTTCAGATCAGGACGTGCGGGACGGTGCCAGGTGTTGAGGACGGCGAAGGCGACAGAGTGGAAGCGACAGCCGTTGACCTGGAGGGCGAGGGAGTAGGAACCCGGTGACACCTTCCACCGTGCGGTCGAGCGCAGCGGGTGGACCTGCGCCCGCTGCGTGATCCGGGCGCGTCCGAGGACGAGCAACGTACGCGGACCCACGCGACCGTGCGGCAGCGGATCAAGGGGTGCCGGCGCGTACGGCGGTGGTCGCCAGAGTGGTGTAGTGCATCGTGAAGCGGCCACCCAGAGCGTCGACAGCATGGCCGACCGCGCCCAGTATCTCGGCCGGCTGATCGGGGCGGAGTTGGGTGAGGCCACCGGTAGTGGGGAGCAGGTCCAGCCATTGGTCGCGCGTGTAGGACTGCTCCCAGTCGAATCGCCACTGTTCCGGGTCGTCGAACTGCCCGGTCTCGCGGATCTTGTCGGCGATCTTCGCGTACCCCGCTTGGTACATGTCCAGCGGACGTCGCGCCGGCTGATTGCTGAACGGGGAGTCGGGCGCCACTCGACGGTAAGCAGCCGCGAACGGCTCGGCCAGCTCGGCAGGCTGCTCGAATACGTGCCCGAAGATCGCCAGGCGCCCGTTCGGACGCAGCACCTGGGCCGCCTTCACGGCGCCGGCGACCGGGTCCACCCAGTGCCACGACTGGGCGGCGATCAATGCGTCGAACATTCGGCCAGCCGGCTCCCAGGCTTCGAAGGTTGCCACCTCGACCTGCAGGCCGCGGGCTTGCGCGAAGTCGGCCATCCGTGCATCCGGCTCGACACCGAGCACCGCGCAACCGGCGGCCTGGAATTGACGGGCCGCGATGCCCGTGCCGCAGCCGACGTCGAGCACGTCAGCCCCCGGGCTCCCGGCGACGACACGCGCCACCAGGCCCTCGGGGTAGCCCGGTCGAGCCTGGTCGTAGCGTTGCGCATCCGTGCCGAAAGACTCGGCCATCTGTCGAGATGGATGCAGTTGCGCTGGCTCTGGTTGCTCTCGCGGTAGAGTGGGCACGCGTTCACTTTAGTGGGCAAGCGCCCACATGCCAACGGATGCCAGGAACCTGGCGCACGAGAGGATCTGTAAGTGCCGACCGGGGTACACCTTCGCGATGCGCGGCAGCAACTGTTCGACGCAGCCGAACGCGTACTGCTGCGGGATGGCCCGAACGGGCTGACCAGCCGGGCCGTCACCGACGAGGCAGGTTGCGCCAAAGGCGTCCTGCACCGGCACTTCACCGACTTCGACGCCTTCCTCACCTACCTCGTGCTCGACCGGGCCGCGCAGCTCGAGACGCAAGCGCATGCGCTGCGCGAGACCGTCGGCACCGGCACCGTGGCCGACAACCTCACCGGCGCGCTGACCACCCTGTTCGGACCGGTTCCCGTGGCGATCATCCCGCTCATCACTTTCCGGGACGAGTTGCGCGCGCGGCTGCGGCAGGCCATGCCCGGAGGCGGCATCGCGATCCTCGCCCAGGTCACGACCGCGGTCTCCGCTTACCTGTCCGACGAGCGCGCAATGGGGCGTATCGCGGCCGACGCCGACATCGACTCGCTCACCCTCTCCTTGGTCGGAGGCGGGCATCTCCTGTTCGCGGACCGCGACCCCGACCCACCGACCACGGCAACCGTCAACAAACTGGTGACCACGGTGCTCGCGGACGTCGTGCAGCGGCGGCCACGCTGAACCTGACGTGCCCCAGGCATCGCTGCGGGAGTCAAGCGCTGGACCCGGCTTCTGCGTGATGGCGGCCCACGCAGCCTGCCCCGGCAGCAAGCCACGGTCCGGCTCTACCTCAACCGGGCCCGCCCAGCGCTGCTGGAGTGGTCGTCGCTACGACCACCTGCGGGAGGTGACCCGTGAAGACCTACTGGCCCACACCAAGACACTGCACGGCGTGGCGGGCGAGGATCATTCATCACTTACCGGCGTCCACCACAGGGCGACGGCCGTCGATGCGGCCGCGGCCCGGCCGTAATTCGCTTGCCCTGGCCACGGGTCAACGCTGCACTGTGGCCAGACACCACGAGTCGTGGTGCCGGTATCCCGAGGAGGCAGCAGCAGCAATGCAGATCCGCTCCACGACCGACAACGATCTCGACGTCTTCGTCGACACAGTCCATGCCGCGTTCGGGCGCTTCCCGGAAACCCCGATAGGGGGCGGCGGGCTCTGGTGGTCGGCGCTCGAAATGGACCGCTGCATGCTCGCCCTGACGGCGGACGAGCGGCCCGTCGGCACCGCCGCCACGCACTCCTTCGAGCTCACCCTGCCCGGTGAGACCCTCGTCCCGGCCGCCGGGGTGACCGCCGTCGGCGTGCTGCCCTCGCACCGGCGCCAGGGCGTGCTCAGCGCGATGATGTGGCATCAGCTCACCGAGCTGCGGGCCAGCGGGGAGTTCCTTTCCGTGCTGCTGGCCTCTGAGGCCCCGATCTACGGCAGGTTCGGCTACGGACCGGCGACCTACACGGCGCGGCTGACGGTGCCGCGCCACGAGGCCGCCCTCGCCGTTCCCCGGGCGCGCGGAGTGGCCCAGTCACCAGCGACCGGCTCGGACAACGGCTCGGTCGAGGTGCTGCGTCGGGCCGAGTGCGGCGAGATTCTGGAAGAGGTCTACGACCGGTATCGCCGCGCCCAGCCCGGCGCGCTGTCCCGGCCGCACCGCTGGTGGGCCTTGCGCGCAGGGCAGCCCCCGATCTCGCCTGCGCCGCGCTACGTCGCTGTCCACCGTGACGCCGACGGCGTCCCGGACGGGTACGCCAGCTACTCGATCGGCGAGCCCAACACCTTGACGGTCGACGAGACCATCGCCACCGACGACGCCGTCTTCACGGCCCTGGCCCGGTTCGTACTCGGACACGACCTGGTCTCTCAGGTCGTGTTCAAGCACGTCCCGCCCGATCACCCGCTGCGCTGGCAGTTCGCGGACTTCCGCGCCGGCGAGGTGAGCGGCGACACCGACTGGCTCTGGGTGCGGCTGCTGGACGTCCCGCGTGCGCTGACCGCGCGCGGCTGGTTCATGGACGGCGAGCTCGTCCTCGACATCGACGACCCGTTCCTCGGCGAACACGACCGCTACCTGCTGACCATCCGGGACAGCAAGGCCGACTGCGTCCCGACAGACCGGAAGCCCGACCTGTCCCTGGACATCAACGACTTGGGCTCCATCTACCTCGGCGGCACTGCCCCGAGCACGCTCGTGCGTGCCGGACACATCCGGGCCCACCGCCCAGGCGCGGCCGCCCTCGCTGACGCACTCTTCCGCGCCGAGCGCTCCCCGCACTGCCTGCACTGGTTCTGACCGCGCTCGCAGACCCTGCACAAGTCTCGTTCGTGAACGGCTACTTTGCACCATGGATCAGGGATAGGAGACCGAGGCTGACCGCAAACCCATTGGCCACTCCCCCGGAATCGGGGCATCGCACCCCGTGGGCTCGCGGTGAGTTCAGCGGCGTCGCGACCCAGGCGCTTCATCTCGTACACGGTGAGGATGACGCGGCAGTGCGGGGCGTGGGCCTTGATCTGGCGGGCGAGCGCGAGCGCGGCCTCGAACTGCGGGCGGACGCGGACGCGGGTGTCGCAAGTAAGGAAGCTGGAGTGGCTCGAAAGAAACTGCCGCGAGGATATGCATGGCCTGTGACGCACAGTGAAATGCGGGATGCGATCGAACTTGCGTCGGCCAAGATCGTGGACCTCACGTTCAATTCGTCGACCACTGAAGACACATCCTTGATCATGGATGCCAGATGGGTGGCGGCCCAGTCAAGGACTTACGGAGGCGGCGTGCATCCGGAAGCCGTAGGGTTCTGGGTCTCGGTGAATCCCGTTCGCATCGAACGCAAGCAGGCGGCGAGAAGCGCGCTACTCCATGAAGGCGTACCCGACATGTTGGCATGGATGAAAGGGCCTCTAGTTGCCAAGGAAGGATGGCAGGCAACAGATCACGCACGAGTTTGGACCTTCATGGACGGGAATCTGAAGGCCACTGACATTGAGTGATCTCCTTCTGTCAATGGCATAGGGGGCAGTGACCCTTCAGTTGTAGTTCAGTGATCAGGTTCGTCGGGTAGTTCCCGGTCATGGACGATTGGTTCGGCGACGTCACACAAGTCGCCCGGTGGGAGGCCCTCGCCAAGGCTTTCGGGCCCGACGAGAAGACCGCGATGCGCTACGCGGACTCCGCACGGGCGCTGCTGCACCAGGCCGCTGAACAGCCACTTCAGTGAAGTCTGCTTGACCAGTCCACGCCTTTGCTGAGATGAGCACGCCAGGCAGAGTCAGCATCCGGGGCCGATCGGCGCAGACGATGTCAGGGCGAGGGCAGCGTCCCGCAACTGGGCCGCCCACGTCTGCTGGTCAAGCCCCAACGTGTACTCGATGCAGCAATCGCATTGCGGGATCAAAGCCACGAACGATTGCTCCGCCGCGGTCCCGACCTCCGTCTCCCACCAGTCGTCCGTCGCCAGGTCAGCGGGAGTTATCTCTCCATTGATGAGTCTCGCCGCCATCCGGCGCAGAGCGTGGCGCCATGCCATGCCCCGATCCGGCAACCCGATCCCGGACTCGGCAAGTGCTTGCTCGAACGCGTCGCGAATATCGCGGGCATCTGCGTTGCGAGGCCAACCGGCGAGCTCGCACAATGTCGGGGTGTCCAGTCCGGCTGCGAGCGCCTCAGCAGCGATCATCGGCAGATCCTCCGGGCATACCTCATCCGCCTGATAACGGCACGCCACCTCACCCAGAGATGTGAGCCCACTCTGCCTAGAGGTTTCCGGTTCCGGTGTCGTTCCTTCTGCTCTCATGACTCCTACGGTGTCAGCACGTTGCCAGGGAAGGCAGCCAGGGGCGGGCGCGCTCAGCACCCACCCCGCGTGTTCACCCGAACCCGGAGGCCGAACCCGCAAAAACACGACCGAGCACCCTCGGGTTCCTGTGAAAAGTCCTTCACTTTCCGCGAACTCGCGAGCCTCCACGGCCTCGGGACTGATGGACGTCTTCACCGACGGGTTTCTCATTCCGAGGCTCTGTTCCATGACGGCGGACGGCACGGACGACGACGTCCTGAAGCGGTGTTTCCGGTTCGTCGAGCTCTTGCTGGCGAGCCCCGACATCTCGATCGGGGCCGCAGCCGTGTTCCAGGTGATCGAGCCGCTCTTCGACGAAGAGCGACTGCTGGTGGCGTCCTTCCCGCAGATGGGCGGGGACGCGCTTGCCGTCGCCGTGGGCACCATCGACCCGGACCGGCTCTCGTCCGAGGCCAGGCGGGCATTGCCGCCGTACCTGGGGAAGCCCGATCATTGAGCTCTTTTTAACCTGCCGTGCTGGTCGGGCAGTTGACGTGACAGATAAGTGAAGCCCCTGGTAGACGGGTTCACGACCAAGATCACCCGTTTCAACCAGAGGCTTCACGTGCTTGTCTACCCGTCTGGACTTGACCTGTCCACCTCGCACCTTCGCTTCCTCACCTCCCGCATACGCGACCGCCGCCGCGCGATTGGGAGCCGATGGCGCCGGCTCAGCGCCGGCCGACAAGCCCTGCTCACCCTCGCTCACCTGCGTAACGGGCATCCCTGCGCCCAGCTCGCCGCCGGGTTCGGCATCGGCACGGCCACGGCGTACCGGTACATCTAAGGGTTCATTTCGACGCGCTTCGTGAGTTCTACGAAGGAGCCTCGAAGCGAGGCCTTGTCATCGTCTCGTGGTGGGACTCACCTCCCCGGGGCGACCGGTGATCGATCGCTGACCTGGCTGATGGATGGGTGAGTCAGTCTGCAAGGAGTATCCGTCGGCGGATCAGGTCGAGGTTGGCGCGGCCGTAGCCCTTCCGTTTGATCAGCTTGACCCTGGTCACCTGGCCTTCGACCTGGCCGGAGCTCCAAGTGCTCGACAGGCCGGCGATGACCGCATCCCGATCGTGGAGGAGTCCGTCGGCGAACTGCCGCAGGGCAGGCAGGTCGCGCTGTCTGACTTGTTCGATGCATTCGTGGAGGCCTTCACCGCGGTGCTCGTGCATGAGCGCGCCGAAAGCTCGGACGTGATCGACGGCGGCATCGAGTTCGGGGCAGGCCGCCCGGACCTTCTTCAGGCCCACGGCCCTGGTCGGGGCGAAGGTGCTCGGGGCGGGTCATGATCCAGCGCAGGGCTCGGCGAGGCGGCGTTCCAGCACGATCCGGTCCACGCAGAGCACAGTACCGCGGTCCATCGGCAGTCCGAGCGGCGTGTAGAAGTCGAGACCTCCGATGCCCGGTATGAGCCTGCCGCCCACGGACGCGCGGGAGTGGGACCGGGAGCGGGACCGGCGGCTGCTCTGTCCATCGATTGTTGATCGGCCGTTCACCGGCGGCTGGCCTAATGGAAGAAGGTGTTCGGTTCGCGGTCTTGGAGGACCATCGTGCTCAGGCGGGTAGTTCGCGTGGTGGTCGGTGTGGCATCGGCCTTGGTGCTCGGCGTCGCGGTCGCGCCGGCCTACGCGGGCCCGGTAACCCCCGAGGCCTGCAGTGGCAGCGCCATGAGCTGCTTCTAGGACGTGTTTCGAAAGTAGCGTCGTCCGCCCGTGGGGCGGGCCGGGCGGCGTCCGGTGCGTGCGATCGCAAGGCGGAGGGTCGCCCCGATACCGGTCGTATCGGGGCGGCCCGACAACGCAGCGAGCGTGCGGGCCAGGCGTCGCCCGGCAGGCGGGACTTTCGAAACACGCCCTAGATCCGCCAACGAGCGGCAGAGAAACGGGGACGGGGGAAGGAACGGATGACCGACATCGTGACGCGTCGGCTTCGGCTAAGGCGCTTCAGCCGTGACGATGCGCCGACTCTGGCCCGATACCGCTCCGATCCCTGTGTCGCCCGCTACCAGACCTGGTGCTCGCCGATCGGTCAGGCCGAAGCGGAGGCGATCATCGCCGGCTACCTCACGGAGAATCCCGACGGGCCCGGCTGCTTTCAGTACGCGATCGAACTGCGCCGGCGGCGCGGCTTGATCGGGGATCTCGCTTTCGCGATCGAGTCCGGCCGCGATCAGGCAGAGATGGGCATCACGCTGGCGCCGGACATGCGGCATCGGGGCTACGCGACCGAGGCGATGACCGCAGTGGCGGACCGCCTCTTCGCCGCGGGCGTGAACCGGATCACGGCCGCCTGCGACGCCCGCAACACGGCGTCCGCGAAGCTCCCTCGCCGCGTGGGCTTCGAACAGCGAGGTCGTGAGAACCAGTACGTGGAGCAGCGTGGCGCCCACGCCGATTTCCTGCTGTTCAGGATGTCGAGTGAGCAACTGCGCCGCGCCTCATGAACCTGCCGGGAACCAACCAAGTTCCAGCGGCGATCACCCCGCGCACTCACGCGCGATCACAACAGGAGGACACCATGGTGGACCCGGGCCGCGTATCGACCCGCATCGCGCCGGTCGACGAGACCAAGGACAACGAGGACAGCACCGACTCCGTGGACACGCCGAGCCAGTCGGAGGAGCAGGGCGACTCGGCGGAGTCGGAGGCGTAGTCCTCAGCACGCAGCATCTGCAGATTCTGGCGCCTGGTCCCCGGAGCCTGCCCCGCCAGCAGCAGGTCGCGGAGCATCGCGTCCACCTGTGGTGCCTCGATCTCCCACACCGGCCGGTCGAATCATTCCAGCACTCGTTCCAGCAGCGACGTGCAGCAGCGGATCGTCGTCGGGGAGAAGCCGCGTACCACTCCCTCTTCCTGGGCCCGCGGCAACACCCACACCAGCCACCACGTGGCGTACGCCCCTCGGCGTACGCCCCTCGGCGTACGCCACGTGCAGTTGCTGTCAGCGTGACGGTGATCCACCGCGCACGTCCGGCTCGACCGGGCTAATTGGCGACGTCGATCTCGTAGTCGCGCCGTGCGCGCGGCTGGCCGGAGCTCTGGTATGCCGTGATAGTGAACCGCGCTGTTCCCGCCTTGGTCGGCGTACCCACGATCCCTCCGGTGTCGGCGTTGAGCACGAGACCCGAGGGCAGAACCCCCGAGGTCACCGCGTATCGCTTGGTCGCCGGCGTGTTGGTCTTCACGGTCGCCTCGTACAGGTGTCCCTTGGCCGCTGCGGGCAGCGGACCTGCGTCGAGTTCCGGGGTCGGTGCGACGACGGCCTGGGGGGCGCCGACCGGCTTGCCGTCGGCGTCCAACTCCTGCAAAGACCATCGCTTGTCCGGCTCGACCACGGTCAGGTGCCAGTTCGTCGTCAGGTCGCGGAACCGCGCCCGCTGTTCCGCAGTGAACGCACCCAGGTTGCGTGCCGTCTCCCATTGCCGGATGGCCTCGAGCAGCCGCGTCGTGTTCTCCCCGCCCGACACGAGACTGGAAACCGAACTCTGGAAACCTGCCCCGGCGTTGAGGCCGGCGCCCCGAGCCAGCTTCCACTCCATGGTGAGCAGACTGTCCGAGCCCTTGAGACTGATCCAGCCGAGCATTCCGGGGAGGTAGTTCGCCTGAAGGTACTTGTTGTTCTTGAACACCTGCTCCATCGAGGTGCTGCCTACTTCACCCCAGCTGGCGCGGGTCAGCGCGTCCCAGGTGTTCGAGGTCATCCGGCTGGTCTCGGAGATGAATCGGTCCTTGGCATCGATTCGCCGGAACGTCGAGTTCACGAGGTGAGCCATGCCGTAAGCGCCCCAGCCGGAATCCGAGGCCGACTCCAGGCCGTCCCACGACATACCGGTGATGCCGGTTGTGTTCCACGCGGTGGTCAGCCTGTCGCTGATCTCGCCGAGGACGGCATGGCCGCCGATCGCGCCGCCGTAGCTGTTGGCCACGGCTCGCGCGGCGTGGTCGCCCGCAGTGTGTGAGGCCGCGACCGATCCCCATCGCGCGCGCTGCACGCCGGTCAGCTTCCACTCGTTCCCGACGTGCTCGGCCGCTCCGTAGCTGACGAATTCGTCCCCGATGCGCAAGTAGTTGTAGTGCACTCCCGGAGCGAGCAGCGTGCCGGAATCGAGGTACACGGTGGTGTCGCCGGCCGTCAACGGGCGGGTGAGCAAGGCGCTGCCCCCCATTGCGAGCCGGTCGTCGGCGGGCGGCGTGAGGTAGTCGTCTCGCGGGAACCAGGCCCAGTTGTAGGGCTCGTCGCCGGTGCTGATGAAGTCCGACAGGGTGTGTACGCCAAGCTGTACGCCGTTGGCGTTGGCGATGTCCACGGCTGCCGCGGCCCCGGCGTCGCTCCCGCCCAAGCTCGAGTCGAACTGGTAGTGGCCGCTCGACTCCCATGGGCCGTAGCTGCTGGTGAGTGAGTAGATGCGGTTCATGCCGGCCGCCTTGGCGAATCGGGCGGCCGCCGGAATGTTGTCGGTCTGCAGGTCGCCGAGCACAAGCCACGACTGGCTGCTCGCCTGAGAGGCCTTCTGCCACTGACCGTTCAGCCTCGGGTAGGGCAGCTTCTCGCCCGCCGCGATGTTGGACAGGATCGTCGGCGTCGCCTCGGGCGAGGCTCCGAAGAGTGCAATCTTGGAACCGGCGATCTTGCCGTCGCTGCCGGGCAGCGGCCCGACCGGGATCGGATAGCCCGCTACCTTGCGATGTCGTTGCTTGGTGTAGTCGAAGGTGAAGGCACGCAGTACGGAACCCCAGGGAGTTACGCCAGCCGCGCTCCACTGCTCCAGAGAACCCACGCTCACGTGGTCCGGGTCGTGGTCGACCTCGCTCTCCCAGCCCATGTCCTGGTCCTCTTGTGGCCAGGCGCCTTCGGTACGGTCGGTCAGCGGACGGATCCCGATGGCGAAATCGTCGTTGCGGACCACGCCTACGGATGTGCCGACCGTCGTGGAGAACGACGTGGCCAGTGGGCCCCAGAGCAGGGTCTGCACATCGACGTCCTTCGGCGCGTCGACGTCTACCGCCTCGAACGTGGCGTAGCCGCGCTTGCTGACCAGCTTCACCTGGATCTTCCAGTGCGCCTCCCTGTTCCGGAAGGTGAGCATCTGACCACCGGATCCGGAACGGTCAACCGAGGTCGGCCGTTGCTGCTTGCCGTCGACGACCAGGCTGACCAGGGACGCTGCATGACCGGGCGCGATATAGCCGACTCCGGTCCTGGCATCGTCCAGGCCTAAGACCGTACCGGCCCTGTCGAGCTCGAGGTCCAGATAACCGGCCCGGATTTCGATCGACGGAGTCGTTCCGCCGGGCCGTGCTTTCGCCGGCTGTGCGGCGACCACGGGCACGATGCCGGCGGTCAGCATCGCGACTGCGACCGCACCGGCCGTGCGCCGATGCCGTGCGGGTCTCGTCCGGGTGGGTGGGATCTGACTATGAGTTTCGAGAACTGCATGATGGTGCTCCTTCCATCTCTTGACCGAGACTGCGCTGCACCGGCTGCTCGTGCCCGTCATCCCTTCGTGGCGCCCCCGGTCAGGCCGCGGATGAAGGGCTTCTGAAACGCCAGACAGATGGCCAGGACGGGCAGTGTGGCCAGCAGCATGAAGGCGAACACCGCCCCGAAGTTGGTCCGCTTGCCCATTGAGGCCTCCTTGCCGGTCGAACCCACCAGGGATGTCGCTCGGCCAGGATTTAGATAAGTAAGTTACTTGGCAATATTGCTGTTGGGGCGTCAATCTAGATAGCGTGACGGTGTGAGTCAAGACACATGCGAAACCCAGGGCGCAGCGGGCCCCGCCGGCCGTTCGGGCGATGCCGGTCTGCTGCGCAAGCTCAACCTCGCAGCCGCGGTGCGGGCCTTCCTCGACACCCCGTCGCTGACGGTCCGCGACGTGCGTTCGCTCGTCGGAGTCTCCCGCCCCACCGCCGAGGAACTGCTGACGACGCTCCTGGGCCAGGGCTTCGTCCGTGAGGGGGCCGGGCGTCCGAACGGCGAACGGTCTGCGGGGCGGCCGGCTCGGCGCTACGAGGTCGTGGCCGAGAACTTCCCCGTCGTCGGAGTCGATATCGGCGCCCACAAGGTGGCCGTGGTCATCTGCGACCTGCGCGGGAATGTCGTGGCGGTGCGCAGGCGCAGCGTGGATCCTGGCCTCAGGCCGGCCGGGCGCATCGGGGCCGCGGCGCGTCTGGTGGAGGCGACCGTTCGGCAGACCGGGACGAGCTGGGAACACATCCGCTCGGTGGCCTGTGGCATCACCGGCGTGACGGCCAACGGCTCGGAGGTCAGGGACATCCGCACAATTCCGGCGGGTCAGGACCTCGACGTCTACTCGCTGCCGGGCTTCGACGAGATCGACGTGGTCGCGGAGGTATCGGGGCGCTTCAAGCGCGACGTGCTGGTATCCAACGACATCCACCTCGCGGCGGTGGCCGAGCAGTGGCGGGGCGCCGCCACCGAGGCACGCGACCTCGTCTACATGCACGTCGGCCACCGCCTCGGGGCCGCGATCGTCATCGGCGGGCAGATCCACAACGGGCGGCACGGCCTGGCGGCGTCCGTCGGCGCCATGAAGATTTTTGGGTGGGCCGACGCAATGGCGAAGCTCCACCACGAGAGCCGCAAGCTCGCGGGCTCGACCGCCGAGGAGTCCACAAGCGACGACGTCCGGGCGCTCTTCGAAGCGGCCACGAACGGCGACCCCACTGGGGTGCGCACCATCGACTGCGTCGCCAGGGCCCTAGCCCTGGGCGCCTCCACCCTGGTCCACGCCGTCGACCCCGACCTCGTCGTGCTCGGCGGCGGTCTGTCCCGCGCGGGGGACGTTCTCGCCGGTCCGTTCCAGCGGCACTTGGCCGCGACCTCCCTCAACTCGCCGGAGTTCCGGGTGTCCCTGCTCGGCGAGGAGTCCGTCGCCCTCGGCGCCGCCCGGCTGGCCCTCGACGATCTCAAGGCGCGCCTGCTCGCCGTGTGCGCCTGATCCGCTCCTCGCACTGCATCAAGGAGTCACCGAATGATCAAGCCCGGACGCGTCGCCATGCCCGCGCCCACCGCCCCCTTTTCTCTCTCCGGTCTCGGCGGGACTGAGACCACGACGATGGTCCTGCTGCCGCGGGCGGACGGCTTGCCCGACTTCGGGTGGGTGGGGCTGTCCTTGGCGGCGAAGGACGTCCGCTCCCTGACGATCCCAGCCTCGGTCGAGACCACGGCCTGGAACTCCTGGCTGATCGGCTCACCGGTCAGCGTGTTCCCGGAGCACGCGCGAGGCTACCTGGGACGGCCTGCGCTACTCGGCCACCGGGTGGGCCCCGAAGGCCCCGGGAGCGACTGGTCCACCGCGTTCGGTCCCGGCTCGGTGGGGTGTGCCGGCGGCTCGCTCGTGGTCCGGGCCACCGACGAGGCAGCGGGACTCGGACTGCGCTTCGAGGCCGAAGCCGTCCCAGGTGGCGGGCTCCGCCTCCGGCACCTGCTGACCAACGCCGGCACCGGTCCCTACGTGGTCGACGCACTCGACGTGGTCATCCCCGTTCCGACCGGCGTGGGCGAGATCCTCGACTTCACCGGGCGGTGGGCCCGCGAGCGACAGCCCCAGCGCCGCGCTCTCGCGGACGGGCAGTGGGTCCGGGAGCACCGCCGCGGCATGCGCAGCCTCGACGGCACCGGTCTGATCGTGGTCGGTACCCCTGGCTTCGGCTACGACGACGGTGAGGTGCTCGGCGTCCACCTCGCCTGGAGCGGCAACCATCGGTATGCCGTCGAGCAGCTCAGCTCCGGCGTCGCCGTCGTCAGGGCCGGCGAGTTGCTGCACCCGGGCGAGTTGGTGCTCGCTGAGGGCGAAACGTACGCGACGCCTTGGGTGCACGTGACCGCGTCCGCGCGCGGGCTCGATGGCCTGGCGGACGCGACCCATCAGTACGTCCGAACACTCGCGGCCCATCCGCCCCCGCCCGCACCCGTCATGTTCAACCCGTGGGAGGCGGTCTACCTCGACCAAGACCTCGACACGCTGACCGCTCTGGTCGAGATCTCGGCCAGGCTGGGCGCCGAGCGTTTCGTGCTCGACGACGGGTGGTTCGCGGGCCGCACCTCCCTCGACGACGGCCTGGGCGACTGGACCCCAGACTTGGCGGTGTGGCCGGACGGGCTGGCACCGCTTGTGGACCGGGTGCACGAGCAAGGGATGGAGTTCGGCCTCTGGTGGGAGCCGGAGGCTGTCAACCCGGCCTCGGCGGTCTACCGCGACCACCCCGACTGGATCCTGCGCACGGGCGACCGGTCGCCCGTGCTGGAACGCAACTGCTACCTGCTCGACCTCAGCCGGGACGAGGTGCGGGCACACCTGCTCGACGCATTCGGCCGCCTGGCGGCCGCGCACCGGATCGACTTCGTCAAGTGGGACCACAACCGCGACCAGATCGACGGCGGTGACTCGCGAGGCTCCGGCCGGCCCGCGTCACGGCTGCAGACCCTTGCCTTCCGCGAGCTCCTCGACGAGCTGGTCCGCCGCCATCCCGGCATCTCGTGGGAGAGCTGTGCCTCGGGAGGCGGCAGGATCGACCTGGACGTGCTCCAGCGGGTCCAGAGCACTTGGACCTCAGACGTCACCGATCCGCTGTCCCGCCAGCCGATCCAGCACTGGACCGCCCAGCTCGCCCCGCTGGAGTACCTGGGTGCTCATGTCGCCGCACCGGTCTCCCACCAGACCGGCCGGACCAGCACCCTGGACCTGCGCGTGGCCACGGCCTTCTTCGGCCAGTTCGGCGTCCAGTGGGATCTCACGAAGGTGGCGGCCCCCGAACTGGACCGCCTCGCGCGCTGGATCGGCCTCTACAAGCGGCACCGCGCGCTCCTGCACACGGGGCGGCTGACGCGCGTCGAACTGCCCGACGGTCTGCTCGCGCATGGAGTGGTCGCTCGGGACCGGTCGGAGGCCCTCTTCTCCTACGCCCAACTCGACGAGATCGTGCCCGTGCCACCACGGCTCCGCATCCCGGGACTCGACCCGGACCGGAGCTACCGCACTTCGCTGGTCGCTCCGCCCGATCCGACGGTGACCTGGGAGGTCACAGGCATTCAGGCGTCCGGTGCGGCACTGAGAGCGCTCGGCCTACCGGGCCCTGCGCGGGCACCCCAGAGCGCGGCGCTGGTCCACCTGCGCGCCGTCTGATCCGGCGGGGCACACGGCCTGTGGGGTGCGGGGTACCGAAGGTGCGGTGGGTTTCGTTCTCACGGCGTCGGACCGGTCTCCGGTCTTGTGGTGCGTGCGGCGCGGGCGTAGCGGGCGGCGAGGTCTGCGAATGCGGTGGCCAGTTGGGGTGGGCCGATGACTTCGATATCGGTGTCGAAGCGGCCGATGGCTGCGGCGAGTCCGGTCCATGACCAAAAGCCGAGGGTGAGTCGGCAGTGGTGGGGGCTGAGTTCTTCGACGATTCCGTCCTGGGCGAAGGGTGCGACGTTGGCGGCCGGGAGGTGGAGGATGACTTCGCCCAGGCAGGGCCAGTCGGTGGCGGTGCCGTCGTTGCCGCGGAATCGGCTGGTGATGAACGTGGAGACGTTGCCGCCGGGGAGTTCGCGAGGGATGAAGCGGGGGCCGGTGGGTGTGCGGGGGCGGATGCAATCGACACGGAAGGTGCGCCAGTCCTCGCGGTCGAGGTCCCAGGCCACGAGGTACCAGCGATGACGCCAGGTGACCAGGTGGTGGGGTTGTACTCGGCGGGGGTTTTCGGCTGAGGTGCTCGGGCCTGGGGTGTAGTCGAGGCGCAGCTCCTCGCGGGCGTGGATGGCGCGGCTCAGATCCACCAGGACCTGAGCGTCGACCTGAGGGGTGTCGCGGGCCGCAGGCGGTTGGACGGCGGTGATACGCAGCAGGTCGATGCGGTGGCGAAGGCGAGGTGGCATGACCTGGCGGAGGGTGGCCAGGGCGCGGGTGGCGTCTTCGGTAACGGTGGTGCCGGTGGCCGCGGTCTGCAGCGCGACGGCCAGGGCGACGGCCTGGTCGTCGTCAAACAGCATGGGGGGCATGTGAGTGCCGGCCTCCAGGCGGTAGCCGCCGGCCGGTCCTTTGAAGGTCGTGATCCTGTAGCCGAGTTCGCGTAGGCGGTCGATGTCACGGCGCACGGTGCGCGAGGTGATGCCGAGACGCTCGGCGAGATCCTCGCCGGACCAGTCACGGTGCGTTTGAAGCAGCGAGAGCAGTGCGAGCAGCCGTGAGGACGTCTTATGCATGAGATCCATTTTCACTGCAGTACAGGACACGACCTGTCCTCTACCTCCGTCATGGTGACATACGAGCCGTTCAGGAGGCATCGCTCCTGGTCACGGCAGCTGCCGCATGAACTTGGGCAGTCGGCGGCGTATTCGCCACATCGAGGCAAGGAGCAGGTCATGTCCGTCACGACCACCACTCACCTGAACTTCCGGGGCACTGCACGGGAGGCGCTGGACTTCTACCGGTCCGTCTTCGGCGGACGTACCGTCGCGGTCACCTACAAGGACGCGGGCGCCGTGCAGAACGAGAGCGAGGCGGACTGGGTGATGTGGGGTGAGGTGGTCGGCGACAACGGCTTCCACGTCATGGCCTACGACGTGCCCTCACATCTGCCCTGGAGCCAGGGCGAAAACCCGTTCTTCGTCTCCGTACGCGGTGACGACGCCGAGGAGATCAGCGTCCTGTGGGGCAAGCTCGCCGAAGGCTCGACCATCGTCCGTCCGCTGGGACCTGCGCAGTGGGCGCCGCTGTACGGCATGCTCACCGACCGCTTCGGCGTCACCTGGGTCCTGGACGTCACCGCCCCGTACAACGGCTGAACCAGCCGATCCGACATCTGACTTGCCTGGGCCGTCCGGGCCGCCCGTGTGGCTGCGGCGGCCCGGACGGCGCAGTGGCTCTGTTCATGAGAAGCGGCTCTGGCTCAACTTCTGTGATGCGGCCACTCTGAGTGACAGCCAGGCTCCTTGGAGCCGTACGTAAAGTCGCCCGAAAATAGCCCGTGGGCAGGACAGTTGGGCTGACGGTTCGGGCCGTGGAAGAAGTCGTGCTCCGGCTGGAGGAGCTGTTGTTCCCGTCGATCGCGGACGTCGCGGTGCTGTCGGTACGCGTGAACATCGAGATAGTGCGCATTGATGCGCAATGCATCGCGAACGGCGCCGTGTGCCCGGTCTGCGGAGTCTGGTCGAACCGGGGGCATGGTTCCTACCTGCGGTTTCCCGCCGATGTGCCGAGCGGTGGCCGAAGCGTTGTTCTCCAGCTGAGGGTCCGTCGGTTCATCTGCGGGAACTCTGGGTGTGCGCGCCGTTCCTTCGTCGAGCAGATATCTGGCCTGACACGCCGGCACGGTCAGCGGACCTAGCGGTTGCGCTCCACCCTGGCCGCAGTCGGTCTGGCCCTCGCGGGCCGGGCCGGAGCCTGCATCGCCCGCGTGATCGGGGTACCGGTCAACCGCAGCACGGTCCTCCGGCTGGTCGACGCACTCCCCGATCCCGAGGTCCCCGCGCCGCGAGTGGTCGGCGTCGACGATCCTCCCCCGAGGGCCACGTATAGAGTCCGGGCCATTCGCGACTGGGGAGGGGCATTCATGCTGGTGAAGCGTGCGATTCGGGCAATGGCCATCGCTACCGTCCTGGGACTGGCCCTTGCGGCGTGCGGAACGCGTACCGGCTATGCCACGGATGCTGACATACCGGAGGCGTTGGGCGCGGACGGGACGAGCATAGTGGTCGGTGATGAGGCCGCGGGTACCACCGTCCGGCTCTTCGAGGATCTACGCTGTCCCGTCTGTGAGGAGTTCGAGACACAGGGCGCCGGGGCCGAGCTGAACAAGCTGGCTCAGAAGGGTTCAGTGCAGGTCCACTACACGCTCGCATCCTTCCTCGACGACAGGCTGGGCGGCAACGGCTCGAAGAAGGCCGCGAACGCGCTGCGCGCCGCACTGGCAGAGGGCAAGTTCGTCGAGTATCACCAGGTCCTCTACGCGAATCAGCCGGATGAAGCGGTCGACGGCTTCACCGACGAGTTCCTGCTGAAGATGGCATCCCGCGTAGCTGGCCTGCGCGGGTCGGGCTTCGACGCTGCGGTCAGGACTATGAAGTACCAAAGCTTCGTCGACGCATCCGAGAAGGCTTTCCAGGGCTCCAGTGCCATCGGTACACCGACACTGGAGCTCAGCGGCGTGGAACTGCCAGAATTCGAGCGCGGCTACCTCGCCTACTACACCCACCCAGGAAAGCTCTCATGGACCGCAAGGCCCTGAGACCTCCTCATCGGCTCACCAGCGCCCGACACCAAGGCCGACTAGATAGATCGTGGGCGGCGCTCCACAGAAGTTGAGCCAGAACCCGCGTTCGGACAGCGGGTGTTCACGACTTCGAGCAGCGACCCGGAGACGCCGTGTTCGATGTTCATGAGAAGGAACGGCATCGTCGGAGCGCCGCCGCATGAGGGCGCTCCGACACTTGAGCGGCTTTCAGACCGCTTCGAAGTCGGGGAGGCTCCAGGTCTTGTCGAAGAACGGTTGGGCTGGGGCGAAGAGGCGGAAGTAGACGAACCAGCCGTCCTGGTCGATGGTCTTCATCCAGTTGGTTTCCGTGCCGGCGGGGGCGGTGGGGCCGATGTAGAGGTCGATGCTGCCGTCGTCGTTGAACCTGAGCTGCTGGTCGCGGCTGTCGAGGCTCGTGCTGCGGCTGTCGGTGCCGCCGTTGTCGTAAGGCCGGCGGGTGTTCTCGCTGTAGAGCGTGAGCGACCAGAACTGGGCGCTCGGCACGTCGGCGGGGACGTGCAGCCGGTAGGTGCGGTCGGCCCGCAGGAGGCGGCCCTGGCTGTCGCGTTTGGAGGTCATGCAGACCTGGCCGGTGCCGGGCGTGGGGTGGGCCATGCCGATCGTGGAGCCGACGGCCTCGTAGAACCAGGTGGCGCGCTGGTCCAGCTGAAGGATCGTGTCGGTCTGCTGCTCGAGATCGAAGTCGAGGCCCTTGTACCAGCTCGTGCCCTTCCAGTAGGGCTGTGTGTAGCGCGGGTTGACCTGGTTGTTGCGGGCGAACAGTTCCCCGAGTGCCGCGCCCTCTTCCAGGATGCGGCGTTGGCGCTCGTCCGGGGCGAAGGTGCGGCCCTTGGCGATGCCGAGAGGTTCGAGCATGGCCATGAACGCCTTGTCGACCTCTGCGATCGGCTCCTCCTCCAGCAGAGGCGCCAGGTCCTGCCAGTACCGCAGGCCGCGCGCGGGGGTCGCGCTCCATTCCCGGTCCACACCCTCGATGAACCGCACCGGAGCCGGGGCGGAACCGCCGCCGCGGGCGAACTTGAGTCCGGCCTTCGCCTGCGCCATGACATCCGGGTCCTGGGTCAGCACCCGGAAAACGACGAGGACGTTCACGGTCCTGGAACGGACGACATAGTGGCCGGAGTCCTTGAAGGGCGCGTCGTCGTGGTCGGGGCCGAGAATGACGTAGCCGCCGCCCTTGCCCTGATCAGGGCCGGTCAGGCCGAGGTCCGCGACCGGGCGCTGCCAAGCGTCGAGGATCGCGCCCGCGGTCGGGCCGGCCGGGTAGTCGATGACCACCGGGCCGTCCGCTAGGCTGGTGAAGTTCATGATGTACGGCGTGGTCAGGTTCGCGGTGACGATGCCGCGCTTCTCCCGCAGCGAGTCGCAGACCGCGAAGTCACCGAACCCGGTCGCGCCGAAGGTTTCCGCCGAGCCGTCGCGCCAGGCCAGAAAGCCACCGAGCGGCAGTGACCACAGGTACGCCTGAGCGGCGCGCTGCACGTCCAGCTGGTCGAACAACAGCTCGGACGAGTCATCCGTCGGGAAGGCATGCTCCAGGCGCACGGTACCGAACGACGTCTCGATCGTCTCGTCGCCCGCCAGCGGGGCATTGCGTAGATCAGTCATGATCGCCCCTTGAGGATAAATAGGATGAACCACATCTACCACGCAGAGGTGCAGTGTTGACTCGACGCGCCTGGCCGCACGGGGGCACACTCAGAAGTGCTCGTCGCGCCATCTCGGCGCGGTCCGAGCCCCTGCTCTGTTCGAATCCCGAGCGGCCCCGGATGCTGCCCAAACCGGTGAACTGCTGCTGCTGCTTCTCAGGTTCTGACTCACAGCGGCGAGCGAGGCGTCACCCATTCGGCCCGTAGTGGTTGCCGTAGGGCGGAGTTGAGGGTGGGCTGTCAGTGCGCCTGGCGATAGTCGCCGGCGCCAGGAGCGGCCCCGCCGAACGGGCGGAGCCAGCCCCCCACCGACCCACACGAGACTTGGAGATTCCCATGCCCTACCGCAAGGGACAGTACGTGGAGTACCGGGACCAGCAGGACGAGCTTCAGCGGGGCGAGATCCGGAGTGCCGAGGGCAGCGGGGCACAGACTCGCTACGCCGTCCAGAACGAGGTGACCATGCGCGAAGACAAGGTCAGCGAGAGCCAGATCGAGCGGGAGCTGTAGTAACACCCCTGCCGACACAGCCCGCCGTGGCACCGAAAAGTGCAACGGCGGGCTGCTGGATGTCCAGCGACAGTGGATGCTACCGGGCGCTGGGCGCCTACGAGGCGTCCCGGGTCGAGGCGGACGCCGTTTTCCAAAGCGTGGCAGCGCAGTTGGGCGTTCCCTGGTCTATCGTCAACCCGGCCAGCGTCATAGGCGACAGCGCCACCGGGGAGTCCGACCAGTACCTCGGGCTCGCCTCCAGCGTGAAAGACCTCTGGCAGGGCTCACTCCCCGCGCTACCGGGCAATGGGCAGACGTTCGTCCCCGTGGTCGCGGCCGACTACCTCGCCCGGTTCATGACCCTGCTGCCGATGGACGCGGCCAGCCGGCGCACCGCGTACTGGCCGCTGGATGACGACACGCCCGCGCTGCCCGACCTGCTCACACTCATAGCGGAGCACTACGGCATCAAGGCACCCCGGACACGGATTCCGGTGCCCCTGCTCAAGCGGCTTCCCCACTGGCTCACCAAGGCCGATCCGGAGACCCTGACGTTCCTGTCGACCGACCGCTACCCGACCGATTCGGCCCATGCCTTCGCCGCCCGGCACCGGCTGACGATGCCGGACACCGCCACGACGATCCGCCGCTGGGCCGACCACCTGGCAGCCCACCGCTTCGGCGACGCCCCCGCAGATGACAGACGGTTCACCACGCCGGGCGGAATGCGGACGTTCGAACTGGGTGAGGCTGGCGCACCTACGGTGGTGCTGCCCGGCCTGCCGGTCAACGCCGACACCTGGGCGTCGGTCGTCGCAGCGGTCGGGCACGCCCGCGCCGTCGACCTGCCCGGCCTGGGCATGAGCACCGGGCGCCGCGACGACTGGCCATCCTGGTTGACCGCACTGGTGACCGAGACCGGTGCCCGTCACCTGGTGGGCCACTCAATCGGCGCCGCGGCCGCCGTCGAGGCCGCGACCGCCCACTCCTACGCGGTGGATCGACTCACGCTCGTATCACCGTTCTTCCTGCAGGCGCACCCGCCCCGCACCGCCAAGTGGACGCCCCTGACCCGCCGGCTCCTGAGCCGGATGACTCCCACGGCGCTGGCCGAGCGGCTGACCAGCGCCACGGACCACGCGGCCGCGCTCCAATCAGCTGTCGCTGATCTTCGCCGCGGCACCATCGCGGCCACCACCGCCCGGCTCCTGGCCGCCACCGCGAACTCACAGTGGCGCGCAGACCTCCGGGCCAAGCTGCAGCGGTACCCAGGGCGCGTCCACATCGTCATGGGCTCCCACGATCCACTCACCATTGACGGACAGTCACTGCTGGACACCCTCCCGCACGCCACCGTGACAGTGATTGCCGGCGCGGGGCACCATCCCCAGCTGACACACCCAGAAGACGTCGCTCAGGCCATCGGTGAGCAGACCGCCTCCCCAGGCCCGCAGGGAGAAGGGGGGCGTCAGGGCGGTACATGAACGCCCGTGGTGACGAGGGCTGTGTGTCGCGGACTGCCGTCTGCGATCACGGAGCGTGTCTGCCGTGGAGGCGTACGTCGGCGTACAGCCTCGTCCTCCCGACTTCACGCGGCCCGGCCGAATCCGACGGCGGCGAACCCCCAATGGCGTCCATGACCTCCTGCAACCTCACCTCGGCCCGGAGGAGGCGGCGGCCAGCGGTGGTAACGGCGAACTCGTGCCCGGCAGTCAGGACGGCACGGCGGGGCAACTGGTGCCCCGTGGTGGGACTGCCAGGTCGGTGAGGTAGCTGTCCACGGCGTCCTCCATGCACGGGCCGTTGGTGACGCTGCCGTGCCCCTGGCCCTCGTAGGTGAGGAGCACGCCGCTGTGGCCGAGTTGCCGCGCCACCGAGACCGCCCACGGGTAGCCGGTGGCGGGGTCGTGCAGCGCGTTGGACACCAGGATCGGCGGGGAACCGTGTGCGTCCAGGCGGTGCTGCGGGTTTGCGGTCGGCGCGCCCAGACACGCCGCCGCCATGTGGATCGGCAACAGGTAAGGCAGGTCAGGCGCGGTCATGTTCATCATGGCGACGAGCGAGGCGTACTCCCGGTAGTCGCGCACTGGCAGGTGCCAGTCCGAGCAGAAGACCGGGGTGGCCGGATGCAGCGGCGAGATCGAGGTGGGCGACGCGGGCAGCGGCTTGCTCTCCTCCATCCCCGCGATCCACGTGGCCAGGCCCGCATAGTCGGCCTCGTAGAACTTCCGGAACGCGATCTTGTTGACCAGGTCCGAAGACGACAGCGAGGTGCCTGGCTTCGCCGGGTCCTCCAGCTCGCCGCGCCCGGCCCGGGCCAACAGGCCCTGCCAGACGGCGCGGACGGCGCGGCCGTGCAGCGCGCAGTCCGCGGCACCGTCGCACCAATTCACGAACTCCTGGAATGAATCCTCTGCCGTGGCCGCCTCGGACCACAGGAAGTCACGGGCGGTTGGGACGCTGTGGTCCATGACGCTCTCCAGCACCATCGCACGCACGCGGCGCGGATAGGTCTCGGCGTACTGCGCCCCGAGCAGCGTGCCGTACGAGCTGCCGTGGAAGGTCAGTTCCCGCTCGCCGAGGGCGGCCCGGAGGGCGTCCAAGTCCCGGACCGTCTGGGCGGTGTCAAGGTGGTCGAACACCGGGCCGGTCCGGGCCCGGCAGTCGGCACGGAGCCACCTGTTGTACGCCACGGTGGCGTCGAAGTCCACCTGGCTCTTCAGGTCCGGTGACGGCCGCTCGGCAAGCAGGTCGCCGGAACAGGTCACCGGGTTGCTGCCGCCCACGCCGCGCGGGTCGAAGCTGACGATGTCGAACCTGCGGCGGACCTCGGGGCTGAACCGGCTGATATGGCGCACCACCATCTCCACACCCGAGTCGCCCGGCCCGCCGGGGCCGAACACCATCGAGCCGACGCGTGCGCCGGGGTCGGTGGCCTTGCGGCGGGCCACGGCCAGGTCGAGTCTCGGCCCGTCCGGGTGGGCCCAGTCGATCGGCACCGAAAGAGTGGCGCACTCGGCTCCCGGCTTCGCCGGGTCGTCACATGGTGCCCACCGCAGGGCCTCGGTGGCAGACGGCGACGCGTGGACCGCGGGAGCGGCGGCGAGTCCGGTGATGGCGGCCATGGCGGCTCCCACGGCCATGGCCGTGCCCCGCGAGACGATGCGCCGCAGTGCGGATCTACACCTGAACGACATGGATCCTCCTCGTGAAGAGAGCGGTTGTGTCAGGCGTGCGGACCCGGCCGGGGCACCGTCGTCACGTTAGGTGCACGGTCGCCCATGTGGTGCCCCTGTCAGGGGCTTTTCCGGGTCGGGTCGGGGACCGCTCAGGGGCGATCGGGGCGCAGGGCGAAAACGGTCAGGGTACGTCACCGTCGATGTCGGACGAGGTGGTCACGCCGCCTGGGCGTAGAGCATGGGTCGTCCCTCGCGCGGTGATCGACTGCTCGAGTCCGTCCATCGTGCGCAGGAACGCGGCGTTCAGATCGACGTAGTACCGGTGCGCGAGGATCAGCACGGACCGCAGGCAGTCCGCGAGTTCGTTCTCCAGAGCGGCACGGCCGCCCGGCATGTCACGGACGTCTTCCTGTGCCGTGACGATCTTTGCCAGATCGCCGACGCAGCATCAGGGGCGAGCTCGTCGGGCGGGCGTACCTCGTCCGGCCACTTCATCGCATGGAGCACGAGGGCGTCGTCGCGGATGCTGAGCAGGCCCAGGCGCTCTCGGTTGTGCCACGCGAATTCGGCGATGGCCTCCTTCGCGTTCCGCTCAAGGGCCCGGCGGAGTTCTGGCGATCCCAGCTGTCCGTTGCTGCGGAGTGGGCTGCCGGGCGGGTGACTCCTCGCACACTCCGAGTAGTCATTCGTGCACACTCTGCGATCATGGTGTTGGGCGGCCGATCTCGCGATGACGTGACGGGACCGCCATTCGACGAACCCGTGAACTGTGCAAGGAGTCAGCTGATCATGTCCGCACCCGTCGTTGACGTCTGGGGCCCGGTCGCCCCCGGGGCCCGCTCCTCGTTTCCCCCCGCGCCGGAACCGCATGACGAATGGTCCCTCGCCGGCGGAACAGCCTGGGTCTACTACAGCCCGCTGAACCGCAGGCAGCTCGTCAGGCCCGTCATCCTGTCCGATGGCTTCTCCAGCGGGTCGAGCGACCTCGACCAGCTCTGGCACGGCCTGGAGGAGAACGGCGACTACCGCTTCGTCTCCGAACTCCACGCGTGCGGCCGGGACGTGATCATCCTCGGTTACCACGACCGGACGGCGTCGATCACGGACAACGCCGACACCGCCATCGACTGCATCCGCCGGACCATCGCCGAGCGGGTGGGCCGGGCGAAGCTGGCTGTGGGCGGTTTCAGCATGGGAGGAATGGTCACCCGCTACGCGCTGGCCAAGATGGAGCACGACCCCGCCCTTCCCGACCACGAGACGTCCATCTACCTCTCCTACGACTCCCCCCACCAGGGCGGATGGTTCCCCATCGCCCTCCAGGCCTTCACGCACTTCGCGACGGACAAGTGGGGCGAGGTCCCCGGCGTGGGCCCCGTCCTGCGCCAGTTCTCCGGACTGCTCAACAGCCCCGCCGCGAAGCAGATGGCACGGTGGCACATCGCAAAGGTCGGCGACACCCCGAGGCAGGCACCGGAGCGGACGACGTTCCTCCGGGCGCTCGACGAGGTCGGGGGATGGCCGCGGAACGTCCGCAAGATCGGTGTGGCCAACGGAGTGGACACCGGCACCGGCAACGGCGTCAAGGCCGGCGCGACCGCGGTCAAGTGCAACGGTGACACGCTGCACGACACATGGCTCAAGACCCAGGCGCAGGGTGATCAGGTAGTCGCCAACCTGCAGAAGACAGGCGAGGAGCCGACGTCGGTTCGCACCAGCGGGCTGCCCGACATCGACGGCGCTCCCGGAGGCCTGTTCACCATGCCGTCGCCTACGGGCGACCCTGGCAGTTTCGGCCTGGCCGGCCTCCTCATGGCCCTCCTCGGCAACGAGGTGAACCCGGACGTCATCACCACGTCCTGCTTCATCCCCAGCATCAGCGCCGTCGACGCCGGTGACATCAACGACCCGAAGGCGCTCTACCAGCCGATCACACCGGAGCACAGCGCACTCGACGCCTTCGCGTGCGCCAGCCGCAACGAAGGACACACCACCATGACCGAAGAACTCGGCGCGTGGATCGTGAACGAGATCGTCGCAGCCGGGTGACTACCGGGGTGGGTGGGCCGCACGGCGGAAACCCGCCCACCCCCGGGCCGGATCCGGCGCGGAGCACAGGTGGTCGACGCGGGCGCAGTGCCCGCTCCTCCGATGTCCGGGGCCATCGGGTCGTCGGGTCATCGAGGCAACATGGAAGCCATCAGGGCTTCCTCTTCGGACGCGGCAAGGGTGGTCTGAGCCTCGCTCGGTTCCTCCGTTCACGGTCGGGTGGTGTTGCCTTGAAACTTCTGCGCAGGGACGCGTTGACAGCGGTTGGCAGCCGACGTATCCCGGAATCTGAGGGCGAAAGGCGCGTTCGAGGCCGAGACCGGGCGGTGCGTTTTCCGACCGTTATTCGCCGGCCCCGACGCCGCGGCCCAGGCCACGGAGCAGCCCTTGCAGCTGCCCAGAGGGGAAGCACGGAAAGGGAGCGGGAACATGGCACGCTCGATCGGTATCGACCTCGGTACGACAAACTCGGTCGTCAGCGTTCTGGAGGGCGGCGAACCGGTTGTGATCCCGAACGCCGAGGGCGCCCGGACAACTCCGTCCGTTGTGGCATTCGCCAAGGGCGGCAACGTGCTGGTCGGCGAGGTCGCCAAGAGGCAGGCGGTGACCAACGTGGAGCGCACCGCCCGGTCGGTGAAGCGGCACATGGGTGAAGCGGCCTGGCGATTCCCGGACTCCGGCGGCGTGGACGGGAAGCGCTACACCGCGCAGGAGATCTCCGCGCGGGTCCTGCAAAAGCTCAAGCGCGATGCGGAGGCCTATCTGGGTGAGGACGTGAGCGACGCCGTGGTCACCGTGCCCGCGTACTTCAACGACTCGCAGCGCACCGCCACGAAGGAGGCCGGGGAGATCGCCGGTCTGACGGTACTGCGGATCGTGAACGAACCGACCGCTGCGGCCCTGGCGTACGGCCTGGACAAGGAGAACGACCAGACGATCCTTGTCTTCGACCTCGGCGGTGGCACGTTCGACGTGTCCCTTCTGGACATCGGCGAGGGCATCGTGGAGGTGAAGTCCACCAACGGCGACACCCACCTGGGCGGCGACGACTGGGACCAGAGGATCGTCGACCACCTGGTGAAACAGTTCAAGAACAGCTACGGGGTGGACTTGGCCAAGGACAAAATGGCCGTCCAGAGGCTGCGCGAGGCCTCGGAGAAGGCGAAGATCGAACTCTCCGCGGCCACCGAGACGACCATCAATCTTCCCTACATCAGCGCCTCCGCCGAAGGCCCGCTGCACCTCGACGAGAAGCTCACGCGTGCCCAGTTCCAGCAGCTCACGGCGGATCTCCTGGAGCGCTGCAAGAACCCGTTCCACCAGGCCGTGAAGGACGCGGGGATCAAGGTCTCCGACATCGACCACGTCATTCTGGTCGGCGGCTCCACCCGGATGCCCGCCGTCACGGGCCTCGTGGAGGAGCTGACGGGCAAGGACCCGCACAAGGGTGTGAACCCGGACGAGGTCGTCGCGATCGGCGCAGCATTGCAAGCCGGTGTCCTGAAGGGCGAGGTCAAGGATGTCCTGCTGCTGGACGTCACCCCGCTGTCCCTGGGTATCGAGACCAAGGGCGGCATCATGACCAAACTGATCGAGCGCAACACCACGATCCCGACCAAACGCTCGGAGATCTTCACCACGGCCGAGGACAACCAACCGTCCGTCCAGATCCAGGCCTACCAGGGCGAACGCGAGATCGCGGCCTACAACAAGAAGCTCGGCGTGTTCGACCTGACCGGTCTGCCCCCGGCTCCGCGCGGCCTCCCGCAGATCGAGGTCAGCTTCGACATCGATGCCAACGGCATCATGCACGTCGCCGCCAAGGACCTCGGCACCGGCAGGGAACAGAAGATGACCATCACCGGCGGTTCCGCGCTGCCCAAGGACGACATCGAGCGGATGATGCGCGATGCCGAGGCCCACGCGGAGGAGGACCGCCGCCGCAAGGAGGCCGCCGACACCCGTAACAGCGCCGAGCACCTCCTCTACACCACCGAGAAACTCCTGGCCGAGGAGGCCGACAAGATCCCCGCGGATGTCAAGACGGACGTCGAGGACGCCCTGGCCGACGTCAAGGAGAAACTCAAAGGCGACGACACCGCCGCCCTTCGCTCCGCCGTGGAACGAGCAACCACCGCTGCGCAGAAGATCGGCACTGCCCTCTACTCCCAGGCCCAGACGGATCAGTCCCCCGGTCCTGCCGCCGACTCCGGCCAGGGCGGCGAGGAGGATGTCGTGGACGCGGAGATCGTGGACGACGACACAGCGAAGGGAGGCACGTGATGAAGCAGCCCGCCCAGCCCCCGCGTGCGGGTCTTCCACCTCTCGTGGTCATCCACGACCGCAGGAGCACCGATCCCGTCACTCTCCGGCCTCACCGACGCGAAGGCCAGGAGGCCACATCGTCGACGCGCGCGGCAGCGACGACCGGCCCACCGGTTGCGGACAGCCGCGCCGTCCACAGTCCGTCCGGCCCCGAGAACCGCATCCGGCAACTGGAGGCGGACCTGGCCGAGCGCACGGCGGACCTGCAGCGGGTCAAGGCGGAGTACGACAACTACCGCAAACGTGTGCGGCGGGACCGCCTCGCGATCCGGGAAGCGGCCGTCGCCAATGTCCTGGCCGGGCTGCTGCCCGTCCTGGACGCCATCGACCAGGCCCGGGCCCAGGGCTCCGTCACCGGGGGCTTCCACCAAATCGCCAGGCTTCTGGAGTCCCACCTTGCCGAGCTGGGCCTGCACGGTGTTGGCGAGGCAGGCGAAGCATTCGACCCCCGCATACACGAGGCCCTCACCTCCACCACCGTCTCCGACGCCACCAGCGCGACCTGCATCGAGGTGCTGCGTCCCGGCTACCGGGTCGGCACACACCTGATGCGCGCGGCACAGGTGGCCGTAGCCGAGCGGCCGGCCCTGATCCCACCCCTGCCCCGCTGATCAACGGCGGGCGACAGGCGGCCGCGCCGCAGAACGTGACCGCCCTACCGACGGCTAGGGCGTGTTCCGAGAGTCCCGCCTGCCGGGCGGACGACGCTACTTTCGAAACACGCCCTAGAAGACTCATGAAGATCTTGTTGAGGGGCTGTCCGGCCGTAGGCCGGGTGGCCCCTTGGTCTATGTGGTGGCTGGGTTGATCGTCCAGG